>JAIPIM010000064.1 GCA_021734725.1 Minisyncoccota bacterium
GACCCTATTCCGCCGGAGAACGAGATGTGGGCTGACGGCAAGCATGTTGTAATTGTCGGCGGTGGTGACACGGGCAGTGACTGTGTTGGAACCAGCGTACGTCAGGGGGCGGACAGTATTACGCAACTGGAAATCTTACCGCAACCCCCGGCGGAGCGCGATCCCAGTACACCATGGCCGGAATGGCCGCTTCAGTTGCGGACGTCCACATCTCATCAGGAAGGCGGTACACGACATTGGTCTGTTCTGACAAAGGAAGTGGTGGGCGATGACGCCGGTCATGTCCGCGCCCTGAGCATCGTTGAAGCAGTCTGGGAAAAGGATCCTGGCACGGGGCGTATGCAGTGCAGCGAAAAACCGGGATCCGAGCGCGAGATCCGGGCCGATTTAGTGCTCCTGGCGATGGGGTTTACGCGCGAGGGTAACGCGGGGATTCTCAAGGACTTCGGTGTGGCTGTGAGGGAGGATCTTACCGCCAGGCTCGACGACAATTTCATGACCAGTCAGCCGGGTGTGTTCGTGGCGGGCGATCTGTCAACGGGGCCGTCGCTGGTTGTGCGCGCCATTGCTGACGGCCGAATCGCGGCTGAGGGTATTAACAAGTATTTAGAAAAACGGAAGTAGGCAGAGGATGAGTACCATACAACATCCATATCGTACCCACACGTGCAGCCAATTGAGGGAAGCGGATGTCGGCAAGACTGTTCGTCTGGCTGGCTGGATTCACCGCGTTCGCGATCACGGCGGCATCATCTTTGTCGATCTCCGCGACCACTACGGAATCACGCAGGTGGTGATTCACCCCGATCGCGCCTTTTATCGGGAGTCCGAGCGCTGGCGGCTGGAGACCACGGTGAGTTTTACGGGAACCGTGGTTCGTCGTTCCGAAGAGACCCTGAACCCTACCTTGGATACGGGAACGATTGAATTGGAAGCCGACGCTGTGCAGGTGCTTGGCGAGTGCGACACCCTGCCGTTCCAGGTGGCGGTTGATGACGGGTGCGGCGAGGAGCTGCGCCTGCGTCACCGGTTTCTCGATCTGCGGCGCAGCGGGATGCACGACACTATCGTGTTGCGCTCGCGCGTGGTCAGCAGTATTCGCCGGCGTCTCACGGACTTGGGATTTACGGAATTCCAGACACCCATCCTGACCAAGAGTTCCCCGGAGGGGGCCCGCGATTACCTCGTGCCCAGCCGCGTGCACCCAGGCACATTCTACGCCTTGCCGCAGGCGCCTCAACTGTTCAAACAACTGCTGATGATTTCGGGGTTCGATCGTTATTTCCAGATTGCGCCGTGTTTTCGGGACGAGGATGCGCGTGCCGACCGGTCGCCGGGCGAATTCTATCAGGTTGACTTGGAAATGGCGTTTGCGACCCAGGATGACGTGTTCGCTGCCGTGGAGGCGTTGTTTGCCGGCTTATTCGATGAATTCTGCCCACACTCTTTTTCGCCGATCCCGTTCCAGCGGATTGCGTATCACGACGCCATGTTGCTTTACGGCACCGACAAACCCGATCTGCGGATTCCACTTGAGATTATGGATGTAACGGATTTGTTCCGTGAATCGGCATTCAATGCATTTCGGCAAGTGGTGCAGCGCGGCGGTGTGGTGCGGGCGCTGCCGGTTCGCGGGGCGGCGGACCGCCCGCGAAGTTTCTTTGACGGCATGATCGAGTTTGTGCAGCAGCACGGGGGCAAAGGGCTGGCCTACATCTGCTGGACGGACGAAGGGCCGAAGAGTCCGATCCTCAAGTTTCTCAGTGATGAATGCGTGCAGGCACTGGCACGCCGGGGAGACATGCACGCCGGCGATGTTATGTTTTTCGTGGCCGACACACAAAAGAAGGCGAACCGTTTGGCGGGTGAAGTGCGCATTCGTGTGGCTGACCTCCTTGACTTGAGCGAACAAAACACCTTCGAGTTCTGCTGGATCGTCGATTACCCCTTGTTTGAATTCAACGAAGATTCAGGCAGGATCGATTTCAGCCACAATCCATTTTCCATGCCGCAGGGAGGTATGGACGCACTGGTGAACGACGAGCCTGAAAACGTGAAGGGGTTCCAGTACGATTTGGTGTGCAACGGTGTTGAACTTTCCAGTGGCGCAATTCGCAATCACCGCCCGGACATTATGTTAAAGGCATTCGAGATCGCGGGGTACACGCGACAGGAAGTTGAAGAAAAATTCGGCGGGCTGCTGAATGCGCTCCGGTATGGTCCGCCCCCGCACGGCGGCATTGCTCCGGGGCTCGAGCGTATTGTGATGCTTCTAACCGGAGCGCGTAACATTCGGGATGTAACGGCATTCCCGATGAACCAGTCCGCCCAGGACCTGCTTTTGGGGGCTCCCGGCGAGGTGTCGGAAAAGCAGCTTAAGGAACTTCACATCAGGCCTGTAACGGCAAAACAGAAGGCCGGTAAGTAGACGGTGCTCCACACACATAGCACGTTTGAAAGTACGCTTTTTCGAGGTGTTGAGATCAGCGATTGAACCATGCGGTCATAGCCGCATCCACCCACATAGGAACTTGCCTAATGCAGCAGACAGCCGGGAAGACACGTCACGTTTTCATTACGGGCGGTGTCGTCTCTTCACTTGGGAAAGGAATCACCGCTGCCTCTATAGCCCTTCTGCTCAAACGTCGCGGTTATCGCGTGAGTCTGCAGAAATTGGATCCTTACCTTAACGTTGATCCGGGTACCATGTCTCCTTACCAGCACGGTGAAGTGTATGTCACCGAAGACGGGGCCGAAACCGACTTGGACCTGGGGCATTACGAACGGTTCGCGGAAATCGAGTGTACGCAGGAAAGCAATTATACGACGGGGCGCATCTACAGCAGCGTGATTGCTCGTGAGCGCAGCGGTGACTATCTCGGCAAGACCGTTCAGGTCATTCCACATATCACTGATGAGATCAAGACTGCGATTCGTGTGTTTGACCGCCCCGACGTGGACATCGCAATAACCGAGATCGGCGGAACGGTCGGGGACATTGAGTCGCTGCCTTTCCTGGAAGCGCTGCGACAGTTTCGCCAGGAGGTGGGTGCCGGCGAAGCCATTTTTATTCACCTGACCCTGGTCCCCTTTATCCGTGCCGCCGGTGAAATGAAAACCAAGCCATCCCAGCAGTCCGTCGGGATTTTACGCGAGATTGGCATTATTCCCGATATGCTTGTATGCCGATGCGAGAAACCGATGCAGCCGGAGCATTTCGAGAAACTGGCTTTGTTCTGTAATGTGCGCCGGGAGTTGGTGTTTGCCGAACAGGATGTTGCCCATACGATTTATGAGGTACCGCTTGAACTGGCGAAGCAAGACTTGGATAAATACATCCTGGAGCTCATGGGGTGCCATGTCAGCGACTTGGAAATGAAGAATTGGCAGAGCATGGTCGATCGCTTGATCCATCCGGGAGGACCGAAGATCGAGATCGGAGTCGTCGGCAAATACATCAGCTTGAAAGACGCCTACAAAAGCATTTACGAGGCGTTGGTGCACGCCGGTGTGGCCAACGATGTCGATCTTACGATTCGGCGTGTGGAAGCCGAGGAATTCGAACAGGGTAAACGGCCTGAAGAGCTGCTGGCCGGTTGTGACGCTGTTCTCGTACCGGGAGGTTTTGGCAACCGGGGGATTGAAGGAAAGATTGCCGCCGTCCGCTATGCTCGTGAGAACGGCATTCCCTTCCTCGGTATCTGCCTCGGCATGCAGTGCGCCGTCATAGAGTTTGCGCGCACTGTCTGTGGTTTGCACGATGCCAACAGCACCGAATTCGATGCGGATACTTCGGCGCCTGTCATTGACTTGATGGAGGAGCAGAAAAAAGTGCATGACATGGGTGGAACTATGCGATTGGGGGCTTATGACTGCAAACTGGCGGAAGGTTCCAATGCGGCGGCTGCCTATCCGAAGGGGCGAGTTCGGGAGCGTCACCGTCATCGTTACGAATTTAACAATGCTTTCAGGGATGTACTGATCAGTCACGGCATGTCGCTTTCCGGGGTGACACCGAACGACCTGTTGGTGGAAATCGTTGAAGTGCCTCGGCACCCTTGGTTTGTGGCGTGTCAGTTTCATCCCGAGTTTAAGTCGCGTCCGCTGGCGGCGCATCCTCTTTTCCGGGAGTTTGTGGCTGCCGCGGTCAAGAAGAATGCAGGCGAGTTACAAGAAACCGGCCGGGAATCCTCCCGCCAAGCGTTGGCCGACCATACCCATGAATAGTACTGAGAAACCTCGTGAATATTGCGGTCTGTGCGGTGTGACAGGCAGCGAGTCAGCGCTCGAGCAATTGCATTTGGGATTGCATGCTTTGCAACACAGAGGCCAGGAAGCCGCCGGTATTATGGCCGTGGTCGAAGGCCGTTGTCGGTTGCACCGCGGAATCGGATTGGTCGACGATGTTTTCAGAAAGATCCCCGAGTCGTGGCGCAACGAGTCACTGTCTCGGGGGATTGCGCACGTGCGTTACTCGACAGCCGGAAGTTCCTCGGTAACCAATGCACAGCCCTTAATGGTCGATGTCGCCGGGGAAGTCGTGGGAATCGCGCACAACGGTACGATCTGTAATGCTCAGTCGCTGCGCCGGGAACTGCAGAATGAGGGCGCTATTTTTCAAACATCGAGCGACACTGAACTGGTTGTGCATCTCATGGCGCGGTCGCTTATGAAGCGTCACAAGGGGGATCTCTGGGAAGCTCTGGAGGAGGCGTTGCAGCAGTTACGCGGCGCCTACTGCTTTCTTCTGATGACGCGCGACCACGTGGTTGCGGTACGTGATCCGCACGGTTTCCGGCCGTTGGCAGTGGCGGACTTTTGCGATGGAAGCTACATGATCGCCAGTGAAACGATTTCGTTCGATGTAACCGGCGCAAAGTACGTGCGCGAAGTGGAACCCGGAGAAATGATTGTGTGGGGTCCCAACAGTCGCATGGAAAGCCGAATGTTTGCCGAGTCGCCGCGCCGCGCTCATTGCATTTTCGAGCACGTCTACTTTGCACGACCCGGCAGTTATGTGTTTGGCGACAGTGTGTATGAGGTTCGCAAGGCCATGGGCCGCCGGTTGGCTGAGGAGGCGCCGGTGGATGCGGACCTCATCGTTCCGGTACCGGACAGTGGGATGTTCGCCGGCCTCGGGTATGCTGAAGCATCAGGGATCCCGTTCGATATGGGGTTTACCAGAAACCATTATGTCGGCCGTACGTTCATTGACCCCGGGCTGGTGTCCAGACGCGGTCTGGTGACGCGGAAACTGCAGCCGATTGCGGAAGCTGTCCGCGGTAAGCGCATTTGCCTGATTGAAGACAGTATTGTCAGAGGATCGACCAGCCGGGCGAGAATCCATACCCTCCGTGAAGTCGGAGCGCAAGAAGTTCACATGCGGGTGAGCTGCCCGCCGCACCGATACGGGTGCTATTTCGGCATCGATTTTCCCGAGAAGGACGCATTGCTGGCCAACAAAGTACCGCTTGACGATCTCTGTGCATCGCTTCGGCTGGACAGTCTGGCGTATCTTTCCAAGGAAGGTATGCTGTCTTGCGTCAGCAAGTATAATCCGGAGGACTATTGCTGTGCGTGTTTTGACGGCCAGTATCCGGTAGAACCGGATGTGCGGGACCAACCGCCGTTACCGGTGTCTCGGAAGGATGAAGGATGAGTCCACTCCAAAACATACGGTTTTTTGGCGGAAACAACGCATGATATGCTTAGTAGGTTTCAGTGTTCAGGTGTCAGGTTTCAGAAGGCACAAGTACCAGCCCCCTAGACCTTTAGTCCTGAAACCTGAAACCTGAAACCAAGAACCAGCCAGATTGAGTTTTTAGAGTAGACTCAACGTTGAATACGTAACACCGCGGCAACACTCGGAGTGCTTATGCCCAAACGTGAAGACATTAAAAAAATCTTGTTGCTTGGCTCGGGACCCATCGTCATTGGCCAGGCGTGTGAATTTGACTACTCGGGGACGCAGGCCTGCAAGGCTCTTCGGGAAGAAGGCTATGAAGTGGTCCTGGTCAACAGCAACCCGGCAACGATTATGACGGACCCTGAGTTTGCCGACCGCACCTATATCGAACCCTTGACGTCTTCGATTGTGCGTGAGGTCATTCGGCGTGAGCGGCCGGATGCTTTGCTGCCGACATTGGGTGGGCAGACGGCTCTCAATGTAGCTATGGAACTGCACGAGCAGGGCATCTTGGAACGCTATCATGTTGAGATGATCGGCGCCACGGCGGAAGCCATCAACAAAGCCGAGAATCGCCATCTGTTCCGCGGTACCATGCAGGACATTGGGCTGGACCTGCCCGTCAGCGGTTGTGCGCATTCACTGGAAGAAGCTTGGGAAATACAGCGCGAAATGGACTGTTTCCCCGTGGTTATCCGCCCAGCGTTTACGTTGGGTGGAACAGGTGGAGGTGTTGCGTTCACCGCGGAAGAGTTCGAGGAGCGGGTCGCTACCGGTCTGGAGTACAGCCCCATCACCGAGGTGCTGATCGAGGAATCGGTGTTGGGCTGGAAAGAATTCGAACTGGAGGTGATGCGGGATCGTAAGGACAACGTCGTGATCGTTTGTTCGATCGAGAACATCGACCCAATGGGTGTTCATACCGGCGACAGCATTACCGTTGCGCCGGCGCAAACATTGACCGACCGTGAATACCAGCGCCTGCGTGACGACGCGATCAAGGTCATGCGGGCCATTGGTGTTGACACGGGTGGATCGAACGTGCAGTTTGCCGTCAACCCGAAGGATGGCCGTCTGGTCATTATCGAAATGAATCCGCGTGTGTCACGTTCCAGCGCACTGGCCTCGAAAGCCACGGGATTCCCTATTGCCAAGTTCGCGGCGAAGCTTGCTGTCGGCTACACCCTTGACGAAATCAACAACGATATAACGCGTGAAACACCAGCCTGCTTCGAGCCCACCATCGATTACGTGGTAACCAAGATTCCGCGGTTCACATTTGAGAAGTTCCGCGGCAGCGAGAGCACGCTCACGACGCAGATGAAGTCTGTCGGCGAGGCGATGAGCATTGGCAAAACATTCAAGCAGTCGTTCCAAAAAGCCCTGCGCTCGATGGAAATCGGGCGTTTCGGTTTTGGTGCCGACGGCAAGGATCGGCGCTTGCGTGATCTTGAGGATGATGCCCTCAAAGCGGAATTGCAACGGCCGAACGCTGAACGCATCTTTCAGGTGCATGAGGCATTTCGGCGGGGATGGTCCGAAGATGACGTGCATGCGCTGACGTTTATTGACTGTTGGTTCCTGGGGCATCTGGCGGAATTGGTTGCTTACGAGGATGAGATTCGCTCAGCCGTGACGCTTGACGCACTGGCACAGGATCAGGCGCTGTTCCGGCAGGCCAAGGAATTTGGGTATTCGGATCGGCAGATTGCGTATCTGCTGGATTCCAATGAAGATGAGGTGAGAAACGCGCGCAAGAAAATCGGATTGCTGCCTGTGTACGGTTTGGTCGACACGTGCGCGGCCGAGTTTGAAGCCTACACGCCTTATTACTATTCCACGTATGGAGATGTGGACGAATGCCGCAGTTCCGACCGCAAGAAAATCATGATCCTGGGAGGGGGGCCGAACCGTATCGGACAGGGGATTGAATTCGATTATTGCTGCGTGCACGCCGCTTTCGCCCTCAAAGAGGCCGGCTTCGAAACCATTATGGTCAACAGCAATCCGGAAACCGTCAGCACGGATTACGACACGAGCGACCGTCTGTATTTCGAACCGTTGACGCTGGAGGATGTACTGCACATTTATGAGCGTGAGCAGTGCTGGGGGGCGATTGTTCAGTTTGGCGGGCAGACCCCCTTGAATTTGGCGCGTGACCTGGAAAAGAACGGTGTACGGGTGATTGGGACGTCGCCGGCCGACATCGAGGCCGCGGAGGACCGGGACTTTTTTCAGAAACTGGTAAAACGCGTGGGCCTCGACCAACCGGAGAACGGAATTGCGGTCAGTACGGACGAGGCCGTCAAGATCGCCAAGGCTATTGGCTTTCCAGTGCTTGTTCGCCCGTCGTTTGTCTTGGGGGGGCGGGCCATGGCCATTGTGTATGAGGAGGAGGCCCTGCGTCATTACATGGAGGAAGCCGTGGAAGCGTCGGAGGCACGTCCCATACTGATCGATAAATTCCTGGAAGACGCCACGGAAGTGGACGTTGACTGCATTTGCGACGGCGAAACATCGGTGATCGGCGCTGTCATGGAGCACGTCGAGAAAGCTGGCGTGCACTCCGGGGACAGCGCCTGCATTATCCCGTCGGTCAGCTTGGGACCGCAAGTATTGGATACGATCCGCGCGCACACGCATGCTCTGGCGAAAGAATTGAAGGTGTGTGGCTTGATGAACGTCCAGTACGCCATCAAGGACGACACCGTGTATATCCTGGAGGTCAACCCGCGCGCCTCGCGGACCATTCCCTATGTAAGTAAATCCATTGGGGTTCCCCTGGCCAAGCTCGCGGCACTTGCCATGGCAGGTCATAAGCTGAAGGATATGGGCTTTACCGAAGAGGTTCAGATCCGGCACTGTGCCGTTAAGGAAGCCGTTCTCCCGTTTGTGCGCTTCCCCGGGGCGGACATTATCCTGTCTCCGGAAATGAAGTCGACGGGCGAAGTGATGGGTATCGATATGGATGAGGGCATGGCCTATCTCAAGAGCCAGTTGGCCGCCGGCAATCCGTTGCCCGAATCGGGCAATGTGTTTCTCAGCGTTTGCGATCTCGACAAGGAACGAATGGTGCCGCTGGCCCGTGAACTGGTGTCCATGGAATACCAGATTTATGCCACGATCGGGACGGCAACCGTGTTGCGGGACGCCGGAGTTAAAGCAAAAGCCCTGTTTCGTATTTCCGATGGACGCCCCAATGTGTTGGACATGATTCGTGACCGGGAGGTAGGCTGGATCGTGAACACGCCGTCGGGTGCTTCACCGCGGGCCGACGAAGTGCGCATGCGGGCGGACGCTGTGTTGCACGGTATCCCCGTGACAACAACTCTCAGCGGCCTTGAGGCAGCGGTTAAAGGATTGAGAGACTTCAAGCGTCTGCAGATTATGGAAGTTTGCAGTATTCAGGAGTACCACCGGCATACCGCGGTGGGACTGAAGGGAGCAGGGAACGCTTAGTCCTGTCTGTTACTGCAACTGAAGCAGGCGACAGCTGCCAGCTGGTCGCCTGGTTCGCAAAGAGTACGAGGGATAACAAGTATGGCAGCCACGAAATGGAACTGGCGTGAACAGCGCGAAAAACCGGCATTCCTGGCGTTGGAAGATGGATCCGTGTTCCGCGGCCACTCGGTGGGTGCCGCACAGGACGCCATCGGGGAAGTCGTGTTCAATACGGGAATGACGGGGTATCAGGAGATTCTGACCGATCCTTCCTATCATGGACAGCTTGTGACCATGACCTATCCGGAGATCGGGAATACCGGGGTCAATCGTGACGACGTGGAGTCGCGCCGGATTTTCGCGAACGGCTTCATTGTGCATGAAATGAACGAGCCCGAAAACTGGCGCTCCACACAACCTCTGCGCGAGTACCTGGACGAGCAGCAGGTGCCGGGGTTGGCTGGGGTCGATACCCGCGCATTGACCGTGAAGCTTCGGAACGCGGGTACACTGAAGGGGTATCTTGCAGTGACCGGTACGGTGTCGCGGGAGACCGCCGTCCAGCGCGCCCGTGAGTGGCCGGGGTTGGACGGGCAGGACTATGCCTCGAAGGTCTCCTGCCGCGAGGCGTTCGATTGGGACGCCAACGACAGCTTGTCGAGATCTTGGGGGATCGCCGAGGAGCTTCCGCAGCCGGACCTGACGGTTGTGGCTTACGATTATGGGGTGAAATGGAATATTCTGCGCCGCTTGCGTCAGCAGGGAATGACCGTGAAAGTCGTGCCCGCGCAGGCTTCCGCTGAGGATGTTCTGGCGCTGAAGCCCGATGGACTGTTCCTGTCCAACGGTCCCGCCGATCCGGCCGGCGTTACGTATGCGATACGTGCGATTCGCGATTTGATCGGCCGCTTGCCGATCATGGGGATTTGCCTCGGTCACCAATTGATCGGTCTCGCCATGGGAGGCAAAACATATCGCTTGAAATTCGGCCATCATGGATGCAATCAGCCCGTCAAGGATGTGCTCACGGGAAGTGTTCACATCACCTCGCAGAACCACAATTATGTTGTGGATCCGGAGACCTTGCCCGACGGGGCCGTTGAGGTGACGCACGTTAATTTGAACGATGACACGGTTGAAGGCCTGCGACATACCAAGGCACCCCTGTTCAGTGTTCAGTTCCATCCCGAAGCCGCACCCGGGCCGCATGACGCCACCTACATGTTCCGGCGGTTCCGCGAGCTCATTCTTGAATCGGCCTGAAAACGGGATAAGTTCCCCCGCATGAGAAAGCAGCAATACAAAAAAATTCTGGTACTCGATTTTGGATCTCAGTATACGCAGTTAATCGCTCGACGCGTTCGTGAAGCACGCGTGTATTCGGAGATTGTGGATTCCGAGATCAGTGCGGAAAAGATCCAGCAGCACAAGCCCGCCGGCCTTATCTTGAGCGGCGGTCCGGCAAGTGTACACGACACTGATGCTCCGAGATGCGATCCCGGCATCTTCGATCTCGGGCTCCCCGTGCTCGGTATTTGCTATGGACTGCATTGCATGACGCATCTGTTCGGCGGCACTGTTGTGCAATCGGGTTCCCGCGAGTATGGCAGAGCAGCGGTGGAGCTTGAACAGGAAAATCCTCTGTTCCACGGTGTCAGATCGCCGTTCCAAGTGTGGATGAGCCATGCAGACGAAGTGACCGCATTGGCGGCGGGATTCGAAGTGCTGGGAAGCAGCGAAAGCGTGCCGTATGCTGCTGTCTGGAATCCCCAGCGGCGTATCTGGGGTGTCCAATTTCACCCTGAGGTGGTTCACACAAAATACGGCAAGCGTATTCTCCGGAATTTCGTGCGGCGCATCTGTGCGACCAAGGGGAACTGGTCGCCCAAGGCCTACATCGAAGAAACGGTGACGGAATTGCGTGAACAGATCGGCGACGCACATGTGATCTGTGGTCTCAGTGGTGGTGTGGACAGTGCGGTGGCCGCCGTGCTGATTCACGAAGCCGTCGGCGATCGGTTGACCTGTATTTTTGTGGATAACGGATTGCTGCGCCACCGGGAGGCCGAGCGGCTCCTCGAAGTGTTCCGCAAGCACATGCATGTAAAAGTTAAGCATGTGGATGCCGCGGACCTGTTTCTCTCGCAACTTTGCGGCGTGACAGAACCGGAGGAAAAACGACGGATCATAGGCCATGAGTTTATCAAAGTGTTTGAAGGCGCCGCGGCGGAGATCGACAATGTTCAGTTTCTTGCGCAGGGCACGACCTATCCCGATGTGATCGAAAGCTCCGGGATCGGACGCCATGCGGTTGTGATCAAGAGTCATCATAACGTCGGCGGCCTGCCGGAACACCTGGGATTCGGATTGGTTGAGCCGTTGCGCATGCTGTTCAAGGACGAGGTCCGGAAGGTGGGGGAAGAATTAGGGTTGCCCAGGGAGATGGTGTGGCGACAGCCGTTCCCGGGACCTGGTCTGGCGGTTCGAATCCTGGGGGAAGTTACCGCGGAACGGGTAAGTCTTCTGCAGAAGGCCGACCGAATCGTGATTCAGGAAATGAAGGCCTCCGGATACTACCGCAAAGTATGGCAAAGCTTTGCCGTTCTGCTGCCGATTCAGACGGTGGGTGTGATGGGCGACGGACGGACGTATGAAAACGCCGTGGTCCTGAGGGTGGTGACCAGTTCGGACGGCATGACCGCGGACTGGGTGAAGCTTCCGCATTCGCTGCTCGGTAAGATTGCCAATCGCATCACAAACGAAGTGCGCGGTGTGAACCGGGTGGTCTATGATATCACCTCCAAACCACCGGGAACGATCGAGTGGGAATGATTGCAATCATCGATTATGAAGCAGGTAACTTGGCCAGCGTCCGGAGGGCGTTACGGTTTTTGGGCCACCCGAGTACAATTACGTCGGAAGCCGATGAGATACGAGCAGCGGACCGTGTTGTTTTCCCCGGTGTCGGCGCCGCCGGAGAAGCCATGCGGCAGCTGCGTGAAAGCGGGTTGGGCGATGTCGTGCGGGATGTGATAGCCGCGGGAACACCGTTTCTGGGTATTTGCCTTGGGTATCAGGTTCTGTTTGAACACAGTGACGAAAACGATGTCGACTGCCTAAGCGTGTTCCCGGGGCGCGTGGTGCGTTTCCCGGACGATTTGCACGATGCAAAGGGCAGGGGGCCCCTCAAAGTGCCGGAAATGGGGTGGAATGAGGTACGCTTCAAAGGGGACCATCCGTTGTGGAATGAGGTGCCGGAGGGCAGTGAATTCTATTTTGTCCATTCCTTTTATCCGTCACCGAAAGACGACGTGGTCTGCGCGACCACAACCTACGGTATCGAATATGCCTGCGGCGTGACGCAGAAAAACGTTGTTGCTTTCCAGTTCCACCCGGAAAAAAGCGGGCGCCCGGGACTCCGGCTGCTGAAAAATTTTTGTGAATGGGTTCCGGGTAAGACTGATTAGCCCGCATTATTCACCACAAAAACTCGAAGGCTCAAAGGGCTTGGTGGCCGACGCGATTACGCTGAAGATAAGTGTTCTTAACGTGGACGATAAGTCATGCTGAGCAAACGTATCATCCCATGTCTCGATGTTCGCGCCGGCCGGACGACCAAGGGCGTGAAATTCAAAGGCAACGTCGATATCGGTGACCCGGTTGAAATGGCGCGGCATTACTATGAGGCGGGTGCCGACGAGCTGGTCTTTTACGATATCACGGCGTCCCACGAGGGCCGGGGGATCATGCTGGAAGTTGTACGAAAGGTGGCGGAAGAGATTTTCATCCCGTTCTCCGTGGGTGGCGGTCTCAACAGCGTGGCCGACATGCGGGAAGTGTTGCTGGCAGGCGCCGAGAAGGTTAGCGTCAACACTGGAGCCGTACAGGATCCCGGAATTATTGAGCAGGGTGCCTGCGCCTTCGGCAGCCAATGCGTCGTACTCGGTATGGATGCCCTGTTTGTCGGCAAATCCGATCGCACGCCAAGCGGTTATGAAGTCGTGACGCACGGTGGACGTCGCCATACCGGTATGGATGCACTTGCCTGGGCGAAGCGGGCGGAAGCGCTGGGGGCGGGCGAGATATGTCTGAACTCAATCGATGCCGACGGCACTCAGGACGGCTACGAGATTACGCTGACCCGAATGATCTCGACAAACGTCAATATCCCCGTGATCGCATCGGGCGGCGCGGGTAAACCCGAACACCTTCATGAAGTTCTCACCGACGGCGCGGCCGACGCCGCTCTCATTGCGTCCATGGTCCATTTCGGGGGCTATAGCATACGCGATCTCAAGGATTTCCTTCATGCGCGCGATGTCAAAGTGCGGATGACCTGGTAGCGCGACCTTGAATCGATCCGGTTCAGACTTATCTTATGCGTTCCCACTTTTCTATCCTCATGCGGAGAGGTGACAGAGTGGCCGATTGTGCAGCACTGGAAATGCTGTGTACCCGCAAGGGTACCCAGGGTTCGAATCCCTGCCTCTCCGCCAATCTCCCACGTGCCGTACACGTAGCCTCGATTTGCCGCGCCTCGGGAATGGCGAGGAAATATGGGGAAAGTGCTTTCGGACGACGGAAGGAAAATAACACGGGGGGGGCGTACAAGAACACAAAACGGACCTGCCGCAAGTTACACCTTCGAGCCTTTCAGTCCCTTATCTTCGTGCCATTCGGGATAGACCCATAGTAACAGAGACTTTCTGTTCGCCAACGGTTCCATCCGGCACTCTCCCCCAACGTGGGAGGTGCTTTACGTACTCCGATTCTTCGGAGCGGTTCCACCCGGCGAAAGACGAAATGTGGGAGGCGGTTCCACCCGACGAAAGACGAAATGTGGGAGGCGGTTCCACCCGACGAAAGACGAAATGTGGGAGGCGGTTCCACCCGACGAAAGACGAAATGTGGGAGGCGGTTCCACCCGGCGACCGCTGACCAACGTAATCGCCACCTGTGTATCTCTAAAACCTAAAGGTTTCCCATTTTTCTCACGGATTCAAGAAATCGAGATAGAAACGCAGCCACTTCCGATATTCAGCCTGTTCATTTCGCGGTACGCTTCCAGCGGTCATACGTCTCCCATAACTGCTTCGGCCCTCGAATCATCATCTATCCCTTTCACATTTCATATCCCGCAGCATGTCATAATATCAGACACTATCGTACTTCCCTTTCAATATTTGTCAACTGCCATATCCAGGTGTAATGTATCCTTACTTCAGGATATCATCCCATCCGGGAAGCTCCTGAGAAACTCATGAATAACTTGTTGGCACCAATTACACGAAAGGAGAAGCATAGCCATTACAGCGTTGGCAACGCGCCTCTGCGGACATTGCGGTGCCGCGTCGATTCCTGTCGAGCGGATGCGAAAGTGCTC
>JAIPIM010000065.1 GCA_021734725.1 Minisyncoccota bacterium
CATCGGTTTGGACAGTCCGGCTGGCGTACAGGGACGGGATATGAGTCCGGCTTTGCGCGGGGTGGCCATGAACGTGGAAGATGCCGTTCTTCTGAGCTGTTACGTACCCTTTGGACAGTGGCAGCCGAAGGTCGGGGGGCGTGAATTCCGCGGCCTCCGTACAGCGCGTTACACCTACACCCGGTCGCTGGACGGTCCGTGGCTGCTGTTTGACAACCACACGGACCCCTTTCAATCCACGAACCTCGTGGCTTCAGAAGGGCATGCACATGTTGTGCGGGAATTGGAGAGTAAACTGGACACATTGCTGGCAAGAATCGGCGACCCCTTCCAAAGCGCGGACGAGTGCCTCGCTCGGTGGGGTTATCTTGTTAACAAAGATCGGACGACGCCAACCGCGAACTTCCCGTCTGAAATCGACCTTGATCGTTACCGTCCGGTGACGTACTGGAAGTAAGACGTCTCGCCCAATGTCAAACATCTTGGTCTCTTGTGCCAAGCAAGGCATTGAGACCGAAACTCGTTATCCGTTCTCGTCGTCCCATCTCGTCAACCGATTCCTCTTTTTAAACCGAATGTAGCTTCAGCACGCGTTGATTTGTGCTCAACCCATCATTCCAGGATCCTGTGGGACCACTGTGATTGTGAATACTGAATGTGCTCCGGTCCGCGGCATTTATTTTTATTTTCCCCCTCCCCCCAAACCCAAAAAAGAACGACCCCTGCTTGACTTCTGTTCCGGCGAGAGCATCTTATAATAAACAATAGCATCCTAGATTATGGAACACAGAAGAAGCGAGGAACTGGCGATGGGTAACGGCGACGGAACCGCGGAGGTAAAGGTGCCAGTTGAGTCACTGCGCAAAGGACTGCATCTCCTCGAGCTGATGTGCGGATCGGCAAGGGTTTGGTCGTTGGCCGGACTGGCGGATACAATGGGGTGGAAACGGACGACCACGCATAACCTTCTAAAAACGTTGGCGCTGTGCGGGTATGCCGAGAATTTGGGCAACGGGCGCTACGGACCCGGTTGGCGGGTGCGTGACCTTGGCCGGATGCTGTGGTGTCAGGATAACGAGGAGGCATTGACTATCGTGCAGACCGTCGTAGCCGACGTTGCCGCCGATACAGGCGAAGCGGTAGTCCTGGCCATACTGGCGAGTGGGTGTCGTCAAGTTGTGGCCCGCGCCGACAGTTCGCAAGCGGTCCGGGTGCATACCGACGCCATGGACGCGGATGATGAGAGTATTTGGTCAGTGGCCACGGGGCGTGTACTTGCGGCCCATTGCAGTCCTGCCGAATTGACGGTTATCCGGCAACGCGAAGGCGATCCGGTCGGCTGCTGGCGCGAGGCGAGGACGGGCGGTCTCGACGCTGCTTTGCAGCACATCCGGGATATGCGTGTAGCACGCAACCAGGAAAACGATGTGGTATCCATGGCCATCCCGGTTCTTGCGGACAACAATGTGCTTGTAGGTGCCCTTGGGGTGCACCTCCCTTTGTTTCGTTACGACGAAGGCAGGGATGAGGCATTGCTTGCGGGGTTGCATCGCGGAGCGTCTCGTCTCGCTCCGGTCCTCAGGCAATGTTTTGCGGGGAGGGTATCCGGGAGAGGGATGGCTCAGGACCTTCAGCTGTATGAAAAAAGCAGTAAATCAGGAATCGGTTGACGGGAACGGGTGACGAGAGTGATCGGGGATTGAGGACGCGGACGGCGAAATCGTCAACCGTTCTCGTCGCCCGCTATCGTATGACGCTTAGCACGGGGCTAATAGAGAATTGCGAAATGTCGTTTTCCGCAATTCTCGTTCTCAGTTCTCAGTTCTTGTTTCGTCGTTCGTTGTTTTTGAACTGAGGACGAAGAACCATGAACCACGAACGACTCGCGCGAAGGCTATTTCGCAAGAGTCTATGGGGCTAAACCTAGGAGAAACGAACAATGGAGAAACGAACAATGACGGATGATCGTTTGACTGCATTAGCGAAAAGTGAGGCGCTGGGTATGGGGGCGCATCTCGTTGGTGTGGCAAATATTGAGCGCTGGGAAAATTGCCCCGAGTTAATGAGTCCGAAGGGGATTATGCCGACCGCCCGCTCAGTGTTGGTGTGTGGTCTTCACCACACGGACGGCATGATCGAAATGGGGGGAGAGTCTTCCCCTCATGATCAAGGGAGTTATTCCTACCAGATGCTGATGAACTTCCATCTTGATGTGATCAGTTACACGATGGCACGCTATTTCGAGGACGAGGGTTACCGGGCAATTCCCATAAGCGCCAGCAACATATGGCGCTATCGTCCGTACAAGACCCTTTCAGCCACGTTCGCTCCGGATATGAGTCACATTTATGCATCGGTGGCCGCCGGCCTTTCTGAGCTGGGTTACAATGGATTGGCCATGACGCCCGAGTATGGTGCTCGCAACCGCTTCGTCTCGATTATCACCGATGCGCCTTTGACACCGACCCCGCTGTTGCCGGGGAATACACTATGCGACCGGTGCGGGATGTGTGTGAAGACCTGCCCGACGCTTGCGTTCACCAAGGAGGTCAATGGCGAAGTCAGTCTCGAGATTGAGGGACATCGCTACACGCGTGCCGATAAGAACCTGTGGCGCTGTGCCTGGGCTGAGCATTTCGGGTTAAGCGTCGATGCGGACATTCCGGATAGAGTGGACGAGGAGTCAATCATCGACAATGTCAAAGCGATCGGGTTGCGCGGCGGGACCATGGGCTGTTGTCTTAAGTACTGTCTGCCGAAAGACAAGCGTTCGTGGGATCCCTCCTATTCCAAGGCGCCAGTTCGCAGGAAGGCCGTCCGTCCAGCGGGACCCTCTCCCGAGCGGGGTGTGCAGGAAAAACTGGTTGCCGACGCCATCGAATGGGGGGCTGACTCAGTGATGATCGAGTCCGTGGCGTCCTGGCAGCGGAAGGGGGTAGATTTGAAAGCCCTTCTGCCCGATGCCGAGAGCTTGATGCTGATTCACGTGGCGTCTCCGCCCACAACCCCTCGCGACGCGGCGCGGAACCAGACCGATTTCAGTTTCACTCTCTCCTATCTTGGGCAGAAATGTGCCTTCTTTGCGGCGTCTGAACTCGAAAGACTCGGGTACAGCGCCGCCCCTTACACTCTCGGCGGAATGGAGGCGGAACCGGGGCATTCCGTTGCCCAGGCTGTCGCCGCGTATGCCGCCGAGCAATTTGGGGAAGGGAACGGGTTTGCATGTTTCCTTGTTACCAGTGCTCAGTTGCCACCGCGGCCTGGAACCGCGGGTGCAACACCCGGTCCGTCGTTTGATCGCTTGACTGAACGGTTGAAAACTCTTGCGCGGGAATCCGGTGCCGATCTTGTCGGAGTCAGCTCAGCTCAGCGCTTGGACGCAGTGGTTGATCAGCTTACGACGACGTTTGACGGCGAGCTTATTCTGCACGCTCGCGACGCGGGCCGTCGCTGGCTGGATGCATCAGCCGATGTCGGCGAAGACCGACGCCGAATCCAGGGACCGGCGGATCACCTGAAAGGTGCCAAATCGGTTATTGTTCTCGGCATGCGAATGCCCGCGCACAGTGTGGAAAGAGTGACGCGGTCGCCTGCTGAAGCCATCGGGCCTTATGCTTTTGCGACATACCAAAGTCAACGGCAACTCCGTTTGGTTGCCATCCGCCTGATCAGAGAACTGAACCGTGCCGGTATGTCCTGTACGGCCACGTACGATCTGTGCGGGACCGGATCGCTTGCCGCGAATCCGCGCGGGGAACAGCCGAACGCGTTTTGCAATCGGTTCGCCGCCGTCAGCGCTGGCCTTGGCACACTCACGCGCGGTGGATTTGTGAGGAATCCGGTCTACGGCGCCAACGTCCGATATCTGGCCATTGTTGTGGACGCGGAACTCGATGAAGATCCGCTCGCTGACCTGGCGGGTTTGCGCCAAACATGTGATCAGGGATGCACGCGATGCGTGGATCATTGTACGGTGAATGCCTTCGCATCCAATACCGCGACCATTCGGATGGGAGACCGGGAACTCACGTTTGCGCCGATACGGCAAGTGCGCTGCGACTGGGCACTGCGTTATGGGCTTGTACCTGAAGAAGGCGTGAAATTTACCGGCTCCCTCAGCAACGCGCCCATTCCCGAGGAGGTGACAGTCGAGACCCTTGCGGATGGGATGACCAAGCAGGACACCATACTGAAAATGCGTCCGTGCGTCGCGGAAATGTGTATGATGGCATGTCCCTACGTACGTTCGCAGAGCGAATAGCAGCGCTCCGCCGAGGTTGGATCGCGGTGGCTACTGCCGCCCGGTTGAGGACGGCGAGGACGTGGAGGACGGAGGCTGAGCAGTGTGCTTGCATCGGCCTCCTCTTCCTCCCGCGGTCTATTCGGTTGCGTGTGCGCGCTAACTACGGTAGATTACCTGTTCCGATAGGGTTGTTGACCGAACAATTCTGAACGAACGCTGTCTATACAAAAATGGTTCGAAGTGTTTCCGTAGGCAGCCTTAGCCTCCCCGCTGAACGGTTTGCCTGTTCAGACGGGGCCTGTAGCGCGCACGTTAACCGCATTTACAGATATCAACCGCCGCATGCGCACGTTTTCGCTGAAATCATTTTTCGTAGTATCGTTTCTGGTGATCGTTGTCCTGGCAGCGGCCAACATTTGGCTGCGCGTGCGACAGTCAGCAAAACCTCCGCTAAAAGGGCCTTGGACGGAGTGTGTCCGAATCGACGATCCCTCAGGCAATGTTTATCTCAAGACGACTTACCTGTCAAAGATCGGCTTGGGGCTTAAGATTGCAGCTGCTGACGCCTCGCGTTCCGCCATAATCGTGGTACGTGAGGGCAAGAGTGGTGTCTGGGTCACTCCACGCGCGGCATTTGCGCCCTATGCAACGACATCTGGTCACTTCTATCCCGAGCGTCTGCCTGACCGCGATGATCAAGAGGCCGAGCTCGTACTGAAGTTCCGTCCCGAAGCCTGGGTGTGCTACTTGAACAACCGGCCAGTGGCCGTGCTGCCTGCCTTATTCCATCCACCTGCCACGATTCATCAAATAAGTGCATCCGTGGCGGCGGAGGGTCAAGACGAGCCTTATGTGCAGAAGGTTGCCGACTTTACATTCCATGACGATTTTCTAGTGCCCGAGGGGGAATCCAATGTCCTCGCCGGATGGGATAAGCACGCGGGCACGTGGGAACTGCACACTGCCGTTGACAATGCTGTGGAGCGCAAGAATATCGCCGCGAAAGCCGGTAAAAAACCGGAGCCCGCCAGAAGCCCTAACTTCTACAGTTTGTACGGCAACGGAGAGGACGCTCGTATCACGACAGGCTATCATTTCTATGACCGGTACACAGTTGAGGCGGCCGTTCAGACAGTTCCGGGCGAAATGGGCCTTATTGTCCTGACCCAGGAGGACGGAGCCTGTCATGGATTCACGGTCACGATTCCCGATAAGGGTACACAGGCGCTGGTGCGTCTGTGGCGACGACACAAGCAGGCAGACGGCGCTTATGACCGACGCTATTTAGCCGCCGCCACGACAACACTTACGCCGGACCAGTGGGTTAAACTGAAAGTCGCTGTTAGCGAAGAACGAATTCAAGCATATGTGGATCGCACGCAAGTATTCGATGTACGCGCGGAACTGCCTGTTGGCGGCCCGTTCGGCTTGTTTGTGTCCAGTGAAACGGGCGTGAGGTTTGACGATGTAGCGGCCGGTTCCAATCACCTGATCCGTTTGGATTCCATAGAGAATGTGAAACGCTTTCTCGTGCGCGAAGAGGGAAGGCTATTGGACAATCGGCGCGGTCTTCTTGGGTTGTTCCGTGTGCAGCCGCAAGGGGACCCTTCAGAAATTCGCATTACGGCGTCCCGCGAACCGCGGTGGATGGTGTTAGGGGCGGCACGTCATTCGCCTCATGTCTTTGCCGCCACCTTCAGCCCAGAGGATCAGGATTGTTCCGTCGGTGTTCTCGTCGGTTATCGGAGTGCCGACGAACCCTACTTGCGTTACGTTCGCGAGCGGGCTGGAGATGACGAACTTTTCCTGTTGGAGCGAGTTGCACCGGCAGGAAGCACTGTTGTGGAGGAGTTCAGGCGTCCGTTTATGCCTCATGAAGGGGGTGCGATACGCCTGATGGCCGATGCGTCCCGCGATGGAGAAGTCCGCTTGTACTGCAACGGAGACATGGTTTTGATCCACCATCCGGACGCTCCGGTGGGTGGTGCGTCGGGTGTGTACGCCGGTGCCCGTACACGGGCGACCGTGCGAGATTTGCGCTACACTTTTGAGCGAGATGATCTGTACCGTAATAAGTACGAGAAGAACCGGATTTTTGTAACCGATCCGTTCATGCGTCACTGGTCGTCACCCGAGGGTGCGTGGATTACCTATCCCGACGGGGAAACATGGCACAAAAGCGATTTTTTCGGTGGGTTTCTGTTGCGGCTTCCCGTGATCAACGGTTCGGAAGTTCATTTAGGCGTGCCTGAGGAGGTCACAACCGGGGATGTCATACTAGTCATCAAAGAAACCGATCTGGTACTGTACGACGGCAAGCCCGGGCACGATCCGGACCGTGATTCCGAACCGCTCTGGCAGGTGCCCCTCGGAACATTGGCGGCATTCGATGGTGACACGCAGTCCGAGAGCAAAGAGGCGGGCGACCGACCGAGCGGGAGATGGTATGGTGTCCATTACGAAGGCCATTGGCTGTGGCTGACCAGCGGGGATCAGGTTATTCGGAAGACCAGTCTCGACAAGCCGCTGGGGGGG
Organism: Minisyncoccota bacterium; assembly: GCA_021734725.1. Taxonomy (GTDB): domain Bacteria; phylum Verrucomicrobiota; class Lentisphaeria; order Oligosphaerales; family MVZH01; genus JAIPIM01. Next base: position 6,779 of record JAIPIM010000065.1, read on the forward strand.
TCCCGCATACGCATTGCCGGGTTTACCACCGAGCAACTTAAGCACAGCTACGTTGAGCGGTACAGCACCAAAGATTTTCTGTTCACCGAGTCTCTTCATGAGTGGACGATCAACGGCGGCAGTTGGGAAGTTATCAACCGTTTCCAGTGCCAGCCGCGCTGGTCGCACATGAACGGCGAGTCCAAGAACAGTTTGGCGGCCCTGTGGAGCAAGTATCGATTTGAGGGCGATTTCTGTGTGGAAATGTACGCCGGCATGCGGCATGGCTGGTACGACCGACCGGGCGATTTGAATATGACCGTCATGAACGGAGACACAACACCCAGCCAAGGATATACCGTTACCTGCACGGGATGGGATCCCGATCATTCCCAGCTTTGGACCAAGCTCTACAGAAACGGGACGGTTGTCGCGAAATCTGACAAGTACACTGTGCCGCGGGTCCGTGCGGATCGGAAGCGCCGCGGGTACAATCCTCTGGTCCACGGCGGACGCGATCTCCATGGTGCATGGTATTACATGAAGGTGCGGCGAATCGGGGATCGACTCGAATACTGGTTTGACAATGAACTGGTGCTTTCCACCGAAGATCCCGAACCGCTCAACGGCGGATCACTGGGTATTTGGACGTTTATGAACTCGATGATGGTGGCGCGTGTAAAGATTGCGGCTGAAAGCATTCGTCCCGCGAAGGCATCATTCACACCGATGGCTTCCGAAGTTGCGGCGCTTGGACTGAGTGCGCTGAACACTGAATCGCCGAGTCCGGTGAATGTTCAGCAGAACGGTCATGCGTTGGGTGCTATGAATCCGGCTCTCTGGACGGCTGAGAACCCGGTAGGGCATGCAGCTCTCGAGTGGCATGAAGACACGGATTCCGGAGCCTATTTCAGCGTGACCAATGTACTCGGGGGCGGACGCATGGCTGCATCGTGCGAGTTGCCGCCGATGCCGCTCAAGAATCTGGCGGGATGGACATTCCGTATGAAACGGACACCGCGTGCCCAGTTTAACTTTCACTATCAGATCGGTTCTTTGATGGGGAATGGAAAATTCATACCCAGACAATCTGTCGTTCACCATATTTCCGGCACGCGATTCAGCGAAGCAGGCTATACACCCGGTGGTGACACGTCCGTGCGCAGCGTGTCCGCACGCGGCGCGGGCTGGCACACGCATGGAGACTGGCAGCGGGTTCGGCTTTATCTTTCGCCTGATACCATAGGAATGTATGATATTAACGACGATGTTTATGTCAAAGCAGTGGGGTTCGGCAACCTGCAGCCGAGCCTTGTCTTGCAGGGACTTGCCGGCAACGGGCCTGGTGAGGGATATGCCGTGCAGGATTTTTCTGAAATCCGGTATGAGCCCCCTCAGTTGCAATGCTCACCGGCCGACGCGTCAGTGCCGAGGTTTCAGTTGATCGACCCCGATAGTGGACGGAAGCTGGTCGCTGATGCAGGCATCGCGCAAGTGCAAAACTGGTTGAAGGCGCTGTCCGACAGTGGAGTTCATCGCGTGGATCTGGCTGTTTCCCATGCGGGCATGACGGCGCGCCATCGGCTCGAATGGGTGAACTTGCCAGCCTCTCTGGAACTTAGCTACGGGTGGAGTGCGGACATTCGCGACGCCATTGTCATCCGGAATGCGGCGAATTATCCTGACCCCCGGTTTCTGCAAGCACGTATCACCAGCAACGACCGTCCTCTGGATGTTAGCGCCGACGGGGTTGCCACGCGCATTGCCAGGGTGCCGCGTCGTCCGCTGTACGCTTCGTCTTCCTCACCCAAGGTCATGTTTGCGGTCACCACAGCTGGCACGCGCGAAATGTTCAGCCTGCCTTGGGACGAGCAACCTGACCGCTATCCCCCCGTATTGTTTGATGTGGGTGACCTGTCCCCGTTTCTCGGCACCTTTGAACAGGCCGAGCCGCCCGCGGGGATGTCCGTGGACCGTAACTATGTGTCCTTTGGCAGGTACGATCCTCGGCAGGGGCAGTATCTGCGCGTGGCGAACAAAGGCACGCAGAGGCGGTTGCGTACGCATATCAATACCAGTTTCAACTTGGCGAAGTATCCCCTCTGGTGCATGAGCTATCGTACCGGTATCATGGGGCATGTCACGATGCGGGCGTCGTTTGGGGCAACGGCGCAAGTCAATCTGAGTGAAGAGGAAAACAACGCAGTCAGCGTCCGCTATGGAGATGAGTGGAACCTGGATAACGGCTGGCATTCATGGCTGGGTATGATTTCCGATGCAGTAGGTAGCCTGCCTTTCAAGAAGGAGGGCCTGATATGTCAGTCACTGCAATTGGGTTCGTTCGCGCAACGCGATCAGACCGGCCTTTACAGCACGCTCGATGTGGATGACCTTGCGCTTGGGCCCGCAGTTCATACAAGCGGCCAATTAGCCTTCACACCGCGTTTTTTTGACTTTAACGGAGTCAAGACGGTCGCCTACGTAGTCCGCGGCGGCACTGCTGCCTACGTGCAACTGAGCGATGCGCAGAGGAATACACTTGCGTGGCACTCCGCGGAACCCGGACAGCAAATAACGCCGGATATCAACGGAATTCCTGACGGCGCGGCATGGTTGTTTTTGAAGGCTTCGGACACCAATGGCAACGAATCTCGCGTAACCAGCATACCTTTTCTTATCGATCGGTTGGCTCCCGTTGGCCGGCATGACTTTAAGAGCGTTCGAGATCCCGCCAGCAACGGCACCCAACTAGTGATTGATTTCGACACTGACGGCGGCGCCCCCCTGGACGTGTCAACCCTTGTTTTTAAATGGCACGACGAGCCGGTCCGTCTCGGCCCGTCCAGCGCCACGCTGCAACACGAGGCGCGGCGTGACCTGCTGACTGTGAACTGGCCGCTCGCCTTCCGTCGGCAACTGGATACGACAGAAGACGGCGAGGTCCACCAGATTGTTGTAGCGAATATACAAGACGGCGCCGGAAATCGGGCGGACGATCTTGTTATCCCCATTGTAATTGATCACGGCGCCGACAAGCATCCGCCTACTCTCCTGGCCACGAAATGGCCGGAGAATGTGCTTTATGCCGCGAACTGGCAGACCGATGTCGGGGCTCGGACTGACGTGCAGGCTGAACATGCCAGCGTGCACGTGGTGAATGCTGACGGCGAACGAGGCTTTCTTCGTATGGAGGGACAACACAATAGAAGCGTGCTTACGCAACGTTTGCGTGGCACCGCCTGGATGCTGCGTGAATTCCCGTACGTAGCGTTCCGGGTCCGTCGACCGCACGTCGGCAATGACAAAATTGAGGTGTTCCTGGAACTCGATTGCAGCCATAACACGCAATTCACAATTCCGTTGGATCAGGCCGCGGACGCCAAGAAATACGTGACCATCGAGGATCCCATCAAGTGGGCGGAAAATACGTGGCACAATGTTATTCTTAACCTGTACGACCGGATCGTGATCCATCGGGTTGAGCGACTGACGGAACACCTTATGGCCAGCGAAAAACTCAGTGAAAAGGACGCTCGTGCGAAAGCTCGGGAAAAGGCGGTTGAACAACTCGATAAACTGCGGGTGCGAGCCTTGCGCATTGTCGTACACTACAAGGGGGCCAGGAGGCCCATTGACTGGCAGGCTTTGAGTGTTTTTAAGGGGTGGGGTGACAGTGATGCTCTGATCGTACGCGGATTCGATGCCAGCGGTGTTGCTGGAACCACAGTCGGCGGCGACCGGGAGGTGGCACTCGATACCTGCACAATCGTTCCCGCGAAACTGCCGCCGCATGATGTCGGTGTTCCGTATTGGATTCACGTGAAATGCCGCGATAAGGCGGGCAATCTTACATCGCCAATGTATGTTCCGGTTGCACCCCGGTAGCCTGTCGGCAATGCACATCAAGAAAAGGCGGTCATACTGTTCCCAGGGCCAGACGGATTCAAACGAGAGGTGACGTCAATGATTCATAAAGTTCGCTTTCCCAAGCTCAGCGCTAATATTGAGGAAGCCACGATTATGAGTTGGCTTAAACGCGAGGGCGAGGTCATTTCCGCGGGTGAGCCGCTGGTGGAAGCGGCGACGGAAAAGGGCGTGGTGGAGGTGGAGTCACCGTGTTCGGGCACCCTGCGACAGCTGATAGCTCCGGTGAACAGTACTCTGCCGGTCGGATACATCATTGCTCTTGTCGGCGATCCCGGTGACGAGTTGCCGAATGTCGAACCTCTTAATCAGTCGCTGATGGACAAGCACCGGGCTGCGGCCGCCGAAGAGGACGAACCCCGGGCCGGAAACATAAAAAAGCGGACCAGAAGCCGGGTGCGAGCCACGCCGGCAGCCCGGCGATTAGCCAAAGAAAAAGGGCTCGATCTGGAGGATGTTGCTGCGGTTATGAACGCAGAGGTCGTAAACAATGCGGTTATTGATGAGTATTTGGGCCGGGAAGATTAACGGACGCAAATTACAGCCCTTCCATAGGATGGCATGACGGTGGCACATGAATCTGCATCTTGAAGGAAAAACAGTGGTTGTGACCGGTGCCTCACGCGGTATTGGCCGAGCAATTGCAATTGCACTGGCCGGCGAAGGTGCGAACGTGGTTGTCAATTTTCGGGCAGACAATAAGGCCGCCGCCGAGACGGTCGCTAAGGTTGCCGATGGTGGCGGACACGCCATGGCGGTACAGGCCGATGTACGAGATCTCGAGGCCGTTACGACAATGATGGCAACGGCCAAAGCTGAATTCGGCGGCGTTGACGTATTGATAAACAATGCCGGAATTACACGTGACAATCTGACCATGTTCATGTCGGACGATGAATGGCGTGAGGTGCTGGATACCAACCTGACGGGTGCCTTCAACTGTTCGAAGGCCGTTGCGCGAGACATGGTCCGTCAGAAGCATGGACGCATCATCAACATATCGTCTGACGCCGGAGTAATGGGCGATCCGATGCGTGCGAATTACGCGGCGGCCAAAGCCGGCATGCTGGGGCTCACCAAAGCGCTGGCTCGCGAATTCGCCGGTTATGGCATTACGGTGAATGCGGTGGCGCCGGGAGTTATCGGTACGGACATGATTGCTGATATGAAGGAGTCCAAACGCGACAGGCAACTCGCGATGATCCCGCTGAAACGGTTTGGAAAAGCGGATGAGGTGGCGAGTCTTGTCGTGTTTCTGGCCTCGGATTCCGCTGCCTACATCACAGGCCAGGTATTTTCGATTGACGGCGGTCTGCACATGTAAGACGAAGGATTCAACACTGAGTCCACTCCAAAAAGTACGGGTTTGGCGGAAACAACGCATAGTACGCCTCCAGGCATCGCAGATTTCAGGTTTCAGGTTTCAGGTTTCAGAAGGCTGTCCTGTAGGTGGTTGAAAGTTTATTTCCGAAACCTGACAACCGAAACCCGAAACCTTGGATTACGGCCAGTTTGAGTTTTCAGCGTGGGCTCAACGCTGGCGATGAAGCATACAACACGGACAAAAATCCAATGACTATAGCACTAACCGGAATGGGAATTGTATCCCCGGTGGGAACGGGCGTCGATGCGTATTGGAAAGCCCTGTGCGACGGGGTGTCCGGTATTGACGAGATCACCCGATTCGATACCGAAGGCTACCGTTGTACGCGGGCGGGAGAGGTTCATGATTGGCGCCTTCCGCAGTCGCTGCACGGTTGCCATGCCGACGCCGATTTAGCGACGCAGTTTGTGCTGAAGGCGGTGGACGAAGCACTGGCCCACAGTGGTTTGGCAATGGACGCCGGGAAACTTTCGGAGGCCGCCTTGGTGTTGGCTACGAATTTCGGCGGCATGGAGCATGGAGACCGTTTGTTGCAGCATATTTGCGAACACACCGCCTGTGATGCCGAGGATTTTCGCGAGTATTGCTTCCAGACCGCGGGCGACAGGACGGCACAGACGTGGGGGATTGGCGGGCCGCGTGAAATGCTTTCTCTTTCCTGTTCGTCGGGTACGGCGGCGATTGCCCGGGCCGCCCAATTGATACGTGCGGGGCACGCGACGACCGCTATCGCGGGGGGGTACGACGTACTCTCACGGTTCGCCTGGAGTGGGTTGATGGCTCTTCGGACCATTTCCCAAACGTGCGTGCGACCCTTTGATAAGAATCGTGATGGCACCATTTTCAGTGAGGGTGCCGGGGTGCTTCTGCTGGAGGATGCGGATCAGGCCCGGGAACGCAACGCACCGATACTGGCGTATGTGGCAGGTACAGGCGTCAATAATAATGCATTTCACCTGACGGCCCCGGCGAAGAACGGGGCTGGGTCCGCTGCCGTCATGCGCATGGCGCTGGCCGATGCCGACATGGAACCTGATGACGTCGATCACGTTAATGCCCACGGAACGGGTACGCCACCGAATGATGTGACGGAAACCGCGGCAATCAAAGATGTTTTCGGCACCCACGCCTTCACTATGCCGGTGACCTCCATCAAATCCATGATTGGGCATATGATGGGGGCGGCCGGGGCAGCCGAAGCAATTGCCTCTGTACTCTCGGTGCGAGACGACGTAATCCCTCCCACTGTTAACTTCGAGACTCCCGATCCCGAGTGCGATCTGCCCTACGTGTTGAACGTTAAGAAACATGCCACGGTTCGTACGGTCCTATCCAATTCAGCCGGAATCGGCGGCTGTAACGCGGCCGTTATTTTTCGGGCGTCGGAGTGAAAGAAAGTTTGAGATGAATCCTATGAAGGACACGCGCATTGTTGTTAGCGGCATTGGAGCTGTCAGTGCCGCTGGATTTGGCCGGCGAACGTTATTTGAGACAATTGTCGGCGCACACTCCGGCATTCACGAAATCACCTTGCTCGATACGGAAGAAGGGGGGGCTGAGACGGCCGCCGAAGTGCCGCCGTTCGACGTGGCTGATTATGCGCTCACTCCGAAAACATATCTGGACCGGACAGCGGACATCGGTTTTGCCGCAATGAAGCTTGTGGTCGAGGATGCCGGCATGAATCCCGCCGCCATGGGGGATACGGGGCGTACAGGGTTGGCCATCGGTACGGCCGTGGGTGACCAGGCGACGGCGGAGACTTTTTTTGAGGGGTTACTTGCCAAAGGTCCGCGGTTTGTCAAGCCCCTTCTTTTTCCCCATGCCTACTCCAACACGGCTGCCAGCCTTTTGGCCATTGAGTACGGCCTGCATGGGGTTCACTGGAATTTTGCGAACGGTTTTACTGCTGGCAGCAGTGCCATTGTCGCGGCCTGTGACGCCATTCGCCTAGGCAAGGCGGACGCGGTTTTTGCGGGCGGTATCGAAGCATTGAGTGATACACTGTATAAAGGGTTTACCGCCACTGGGATGCTGTCACAACCTGGGCCCGGTGGAGAGGCCGAGCGGTGTGCCCCTTTTGATCGGACCCGCAATGGGTTTGTCCTGGGCGAAGGCGGGGCGCTCGCCCTCTTCGAAAGCGAGGACCATGCACGTCATCGCAAGGCGCACATGTATGCCGAAGTGGCCGGAATCGGTCAGGCGGCCGCTCCGCGCAGGGGGCCCTCAGCGGATGCTGTGCGCCGTGCCATGCAGAAGGCTCTGGATGCCGCATCGTTGACCGGAGGCCGCATAGACATGATCTTGGCGCACGCAAATGGAAGTATTGAGAGCGACGGTTGTGAAGCCGAAGCGATAGGCGCATTGTGTCCCGAGATTCCCATGTCCAGTGTGAAGCCGA
>JAIPIM010000066.1 GCA_021734725.1 Minisyncoccota bacterium
ACTCGATGGGACCGGGCGAAAATCAAGCTTCACGATGTGATGTATATCGAACAATGGGACTACTCAGACTCCACAAAGATGGGCGTGAAGACATTCGTCCCTCGTGTCAATGACTTCAAGGGCACATCCCTGGAACCTCTCTTCCCGTACCTTGACAATCACTTTCAGGATATCATGAACCCCCGCCTGACTGTTTACTGGCAGTTTCTGATCGATGAATCGAAGGATTCCCATTTTTTTGGCGGCATCTGGCCGGAATTGCTTGGAACCGTCTACCTGACAGTTGGCGCCATGATTTTTGCCATTCCCATGGGCGTAATTGCCGCCATCTACTTGGTGGAATACGCTGGCGATAACCTGGTAATCAGCGGACTGCGCACATGCATCAGTACCTTGGCGGGAGTTCCCAGCATCGTCTTCGGACTGTTCGGTCTGGCGTTTTTTATCAACTCCATCGAAGTATCCCCGTCAAAGAGTGTCCTGGCGGGCGCCTTGACGCTGTCCCTGCTGGTGCTGCCTACCGTGATTCGCGCATCGGAGGAAGCCATCCGGGCAGTCCCCCACACCTACAAGGAAGCAGCTCTCAGTGTCGGTGCAAGCAAGTGGCACGCCATTCTCACCGTCATTCTACCGGCTGCGCTGCCCGGTATTTTGACGGGAATTGTGATTAGCATGGGACGCGCGGCGGGCGAGACCGCGCCCATCATTTTCACGGCCGCCGTGAGCGTAGGGCGGCCGTTGGGGCTGCACCAGGTCTTCACGGAAGGGACCCCTGCTCTGCCGTGCAATATCTACAATCTCGCCACTGAACACGAGGCAGTTGACGAAATCCGACACGTACAGCTTGGCATGGTATTCACACTTCTGATGGTGGTGCTTCTTCTGAATGTGGCCGCCATCGTCATGCGTGCCCGGATTTCAAAGAAACTGAGAGGATAACGATGCAGGCTGATACACATACGGGAAATGCACGACAAGCGGCGGAGATTACCGTTGTTCCGCCATGGGAGAAGGGAGCCGTACCGATGGATCATGAAACACGAACGGAACATCTGACGGATCGGGAGGGCCGAGCCCACCCCGAACCCCGCAGATACGTGGCCGCCGACGTCATGAGCAGCAGCACGCCGGAGGACGCATCGGAGACACAAGACATTCACGTCTCGACACGCGCCTTTTCAGTGTTCTACGGAAAAACAGAGGCGGTGTGCGAAGTGTCCATGGACATCCCGGCGCGCGAGGTAACCGCCATCATCGGTCCAAGCGGCTGCGGCAAAAGTACGTTTCTGCGCGCCATTAATCGTATGAACGACTTGATCCCCGGTTGCCGTCCGGGTGGGGAACTGATTTTTGACGGCCAGAATGTCTATGATCCACAGGTCGATATCGTGCGGCTGCGAAGACGTGTGGGAATGGTATTTCAGAAACCCAACCCCTTCCCGAAATCGATATTCGACAACATTGCCTATGGCCCGCGCCTGCAGGGTATTCGCAATAAGCGCAAGCTGAGTGAGCTTGTGGAAGGGAGCCTGCGTCAGGCGGCGTTGTGGGAAGAAGTCAAGGACCGTTTATCCCAGAATGCACTGGGCTTGTCCGGCGGCCAGCAGCAACGCCTGTGCATCGCCCGGGCACTTGCCGTAGACCCGGATATTCTGCTGATGGATGAACCAACGTCGGCGTTGGACCCGCGGTCAACAACTAGAATCGAGGACTTGATCGGCGAGTTGCAAGGTGACTATACAATCATTATTGTCACTCATAACATGCAACAGGCGGCACGCGTATCCAAGTATACCGCCTTTCTGTATGAGGGAGACCTGATTGAGTTTGGCTATACCAATCAACTGTTCACCAACCCAAAAAAGAAACAGACGGAAGACTATATCACCGGACGTTTCGGATGAACATCCGGGCCAACGCTCCCGTTGACGAGTGCTCCCAGATAAACAGGAAGGATTATAAGCATGTCGAAGCATCTGGAACATGAGTTGGACGAACTCGAGAAACAGTTGCTAACGCTCAGTGCCTGCGTCGAGGAAAGCATCCACAAAAGCATTAAAGCATTTGAAACCCGTAACACCGATCTGGCCGATGAGGTCATCGCGGAAGACCAGAAGATCGATGAAATCGAAGTGGACCTGGAGGAGGAATGTCTCAAAATATTGGCGTTATACCAGCCCGTCGCCGTGGACTTGCGCTTCATTGTTGCCGCGTTGAAAATCAATAATGACCTGGAACGAGTCGGCGACTATGCATCGAACATTGCCAAAAGAACCAAAAAAGTTGCGGCGTTAGCGCCTGTCAGTCTGCCGTTTGACTTCCACGACATGGCGGAAAAAGCACTGGCGATGTTACGGCAAAGTCTGGATTCTTTCGTGCGTATGGATACACGGATGGCTCATGAAATACGGTCCATGGACAAAGTGGTTGACGAGTGTAATCGCGAAGTGGAACGGTTGGCAAATAAGGGCATTAAAGAAGACCCCGGGAACGAAGAAGCTTATCTGCAGATTATTTGGGTCTCGCGGTCTCTGGAGCGAGTCGGAGACCATGCAACGAATATTGCCGAAGACATTATCTATATGCTGGAAGGTGAAATTGTGCGGCATTCCATCAAAAAGTCACACGCGGGCGGTTGAGCGTGGCAATTCACCAGGAAAACTCAAGCCGGAACAAAGGTTTGACTGCATGGAGGCAGCTGCATGGCTAGAGAACGCATACTGGTAGTCGACGACGAACGTGATATCCGGGAACTTGTTTCGTACAACCTGATGAAAGACGGATATCAGGTGATATCCGTTGCAACCGGTGAAGAAGCCATCACCAAGACTCGGTCGGAACTCCCTGATTTGATTGTGCTCGACCTCATGTTGCCGGGAGTGGATGGTCTGGACGTCTGCAAGCTGCTGAAAAACGATCCCACGACCGCTGGCATTCCCATTATCATGCTGACGGCAAAAGGTGAAGAAGCCGACGTCGTGACCGGCCTGGAGGTGGGGTCCGACGATTACATGGTCAAACCTTTCAGCCCACGAGTTCTTACCGCCCGGGTACGGGCCGTGCTGAGAAAACATAAAGCGGGCGCCTCGGAAGAAACGGAGACCGTGCGGCGCGGCAATCTGGTCATCGACCCGGGACGCCACGAGGTCCTTGTGGACGGGACCCCCGTAGACTTGACATACACCGAATTCCGGATCCTGCAATACCTCACAAAGCGTCCCGGCTGGGTCTTCTCACGACAGCAGATCATTGACACGGTACATGGAGACGATTATCCCGTCACGGAACGGTCGGTCGATGTGCAGATCGTCGGCTTACGAAAGAAACTGGGCACAATAGGCGACAAGATCGAAACCGTGCGCGGCGTAGGCTACAGGTTTCGGGAACACGCGTGAATGTCGCGTCAGCATCGGCAGCTGACCGACAGGGATAGGTAGACTCAGCATGGCAAAACAGAAATTATTCTGGAAGATATTCCCGGCGTTCCTGCTGATCACGCTGCTTGCACTGGCGGGGGGGGCATGGTACGCCTCCCGATCCCTGCGAACATTCTACATGCATGTGATAGAGTCCGAACTGGAATCCCGGGCTAATGTCGTGGCTTCTCATGTCAACCGATACATTCAGAATGGTGAACGACAAGACTTGGATCGGCTCTGCAAAGAACTGGGACGGTTGTCTGACACACGAATCACGGTTATCGATACCGACGGCACGGTGCTGGCCGATTCCGTTGCCGACCCGAAAACCATGGAGAATCACGGCAATCGTCCCGAACTTCAACGCGCACTCGTCAACGAAGTAGGTATGTCCACGCGGCGCAGTCCGACCCTGAAAAAAACGTTGAAATATGTGGCTGTCCCCCTCACCGTTAATGGCGACCTTAAAGGCGCGGTCCGGACAGCTCGGGCACTGACATCCGTGGAAGAAGCGCTCGCTGCTGTCTATCTTAAAATTCTGACCGGTGGGGTTTTCGTGGGGATCCTTGCCGTTGCAGTCAGCCTCGTCGTGACACGACGTATCACACAACCCCTGCAAGACATCCAGATCGGGGCGGAACACTTCGCTTGTGGCAACCTGCGAACGCGGCTTCCGGATTTCGATTCCCGAGAACTTTCCAGCCTGGCCGGAACCATGAACCAGATGGCTGCGCAACTCGACGATCGCATGCGGGCTCTCAGCCAACAGCGAAGTGAAGCGGAAGCCATTCTTTCAAGTATGGTTGAAGGCGTTTTGGCCGTTGATAACGGAGAACACATTCTGAAAATCAATCACGCCGCGGCACGAATGCTCAGTATCTCCCCTGACGAAGCAGTCGGTAAAAATGTGCGTGCCGTTATACGTAACCCAAGCCTTCAGCAAACCGTTTCCGCGGCACTCACCCAGACAGCGCCAGTCGCCGACGAAGTCACTTTTCATAACGGCCAGGAACGTATCCTTCGCATACAAGGGACTACGCTGAAAGCCGAGGGCCTGCCGCAACCCGACATGGGTGCCGTCCTCGTCCTTAACGACGTGACGAATTTACGACGCCTCGAGGAAGTGCGACGGGAGTTTGTGGCCAACGTTTCGCACGAACTTCGAACACCTACCACCTCCATTCAGGGATTCGTCGAAACCCTGCTGGAGGGCGCATTGGAAAACAAAGACAACACAATACGATTCTTGAACATTATCTTGAAACAGGCAAAGCGCTTGAATGCCATTATCGAGGACCTCCTCCTGCTTTCCCGCATTGAGTCAGAAGAAGAACAACCTGTCAGAAAACTGCAGGAAACCAACCTCAAACAGGTGCTGCTCAGTGCGGTGGAAGTGTGCGAATCCAAGGCACGGGAAAAGAACGTCACCATAGAACTGCACTGTCCTCCCGATAGTTCCGCACACCTGAACCCGCTGTTGTTCGAACAAGCGGTTGCAAATCTGGTGGATAACGCCGTGAACTATAGCGAACCCAATTCCTCGGTCCGTGTCACGGCAAAGGACAAAGATAACGAGTGCTTGGTTTCCATCCAGGATTTCGGATGCGGTATCCCCTCAGAACACGTACCACGCCTGTTCGAGCGCTTCTACCGGATCGACAAAGCACGAAGTCGCGAGGTCGGAGGCACCGGTTTGGGACTCGCGATCGTGAAGCATATTGTCCAGGATCATGGGGGATCCATTACAGTCGACAGCCAAGTGGGCAAGGGAAGCACGTTCACCATCCACCTGCCACGTTGACAGTTCGATGAAGTATCATCGCAATGATTTCTTGCTGTTCAGGTTTACACACACTTCAGGCGTGCGTTTGGTCCCAACCCCGCTTCTCGGATGCCTAAACAAAAGGTCTTCAGAATCTGATCTGTTGAATTCGGTCTAAAAAGTGTGGATTTGCGGAAAACCGCGAACTTTGTCCCGAACCTACCCGAACCTCGTCCAAGTTTGTGCTCAAAGAGAGTTGGATTTTGGTTCGGGACAAGGTTCGGAAAAAGGGTTTCGACTTTTTAAAGTGGACTCAACATTCAACGTTTCGTGGTACCGCGGCCATTTTCCATTTCACGGCCTTGTTTGAGTACAAGAGATCAAGATGTCTGAACTTCAGCGTGCCTTCAACGCCCCCGCGGCAACAACCTGAAGGTTGAACTCCGGCAGCTCCACAGCAGATTCGGAAGCCCCCCAAAAAAAGCCCCGCGGTCCGCTCCTCCACCATGGAGAAGACGGCCCGCGGGACGGCGATCGTTTACAGTGACGATCGGATGCAACGAGCACACGCTACGCCGCATCCTTTACTCGACAACGGGCTCCTCCATCACACTTTCTTCTTCCGGGGATGCCGGGGAAACCTCTTCGGTCTCAGCCTTCTCGTCTTTCAAGAACGACCATTCGTCTTCTTCCCGTGCTTCTTCCGCTTCAATAACCCGAAGAAGCTTACGCGCGTTTTCCTCATTGTACGTGGCGCCCGCAGCATCTTCCTGATTGATGCGATCGATCTCCGGCTGAACCAGGTAGGCCCGCACAGGAACAGCTGAAACAGCAGTCAATTCCTCGGCTGTAACAACTTTAACCGTCAGGAAAATTATCGTCTCCGTCTGATTTTTCTCGGTTCTTTCGTAAGAGAACAAGCGCCCGAGACCGGGTATCTTCCCAAGAACGGGCACTTCGTTCTTGCTCGTATTCTCGCGTTCATTGACCAGACCTCCAATCGCAATGGTCTGCCCGCTGCGGATGGTAAACTCCGTCTGAACCCGTGTTGTAAACAGAAGCGGGAACTGAGTGAGCGTGACGCCTGATCCAAACGTCTCTTCCTGGATAAATGTCGTGAGTTCGGGCACGACACGAATGTAGACCTGGTTTTCCGTTTTGACCGACGGCGCGACCGTCAGCTTGGTACCAAGATCCAAATACCCTTTCCGCGTCTTGTACGACGTCGGCTTGCTGCCGGGTACCAATTGTACTGCATCCTGTGTCTCACCTCCGTAATCAGGATCCAGCTCAAACGTACGGATGGCATTGCCCGCGGACGTTGTTTCAACAGTGCTTTTCACAATCGGACGCTGTTCACCGATGTGAATCGTCGCCTGCTGGTCACTGCTGACGACAATCTTCGGATTGGACAACTGTTTGGCACCCGTATGATCCTTGAGTGCGTGAAGAATCAGACCAAACTGGTTCACATCGAGCAAGGCGGACCGCAGGTCCTCCTGCACTTCTTCACGCATGTCCGATACAGTGCCGGTAAATGAACCGTTCAACGGTCTCGTCGCGTCAATGGTCTCCTCTTCGCTGATGTCATGCGTATACTCCCAAGTTATGGGATTAATATCCACAGCCAGACCGTCTTCACCCAGCACGTTCCAGTCAATTCCCAAGTCCTTGGAAATCCCTTTCTGCAACTCGAAAAAGCGTGCCTCAATAATGACTTGCGGCGTTGGTGTGTCCATGACTTCCAATGTTTTCCGGACAGCCTCGATACCTTCCTCTGTATCCCTTACAATCATGATCTTGTTCTTACCGGCCGTTACGGAGCCACGCTCCGAAACCAGGCCCGAACATATCCCGACAAGGTCTCCATCCAGAGGGATGAATTTGATTTGGAAGGTCTCGACCACCAAAGGCTCGGCTTTTCGTTGCTCAGGTGTAAGTGGATTTACCGACCACACGCCGGCCTTCATCTCAATCGACAATTGCCCTTGTTGCGCAATTAATTGCAATGCATCCCTCACCGAAATATTGTGCAGATTCAACGAGATGGGAGGTAAATCCTCAACCGTAACGCGCTTCGGTTCCGCGGGCTGCCCCTCTTTCGCCGGCTCTTGCGGAGCGGGTGCACCGGCCTCCGCTGAAAACGCAAAGTTCAACCCCGCTTTGCGAGCCAAGGCACTGATCACATCAATACCCCGTCGCTGATCGACGGTCAACGCTTTCAGGTAGTCATCAGGGGCGGCCATAGCTTTCTCTCGGGCCGCCGCGGGCGTCAGGGTAGGATCAGCCACCATCCCGACCACTGTATCGTCATCAAGGTCGGCGAGGCTCTGCATCGTATGCAACTCGATGATTATGCTTTCTTCCTCAGCCTTTGTCGGCTTACTCACACGATAGATTTTATCACCCTCTTTGATCACCTCTAATCCGTGCGCGTCGGTGATAAGGGTTAGCGCTGTTTCCCATTCCACATCCTCGAGTTTGAAGGTCATGCGCCCCTGGACATCAGGATCAATAACAATATTAACACCCCTGCGCATCTCGGCTAATGCCCGCAACACCTCCTGGATAGAGGCATCGTTGACGCTCAAGCTTACCAACTCGCCTTCTTCGCCGCGCGCAACCTGAGCTTCCAGTTCACCTTCGTCACCCGCCGCTTCTTCGGTCACCCCTTCCGCATCAGGGGGCGCTTCCTCCTGCGCATACACGGCGGGTACTGTGCAGAACATCACCATCGCAACCAGCATCCACGTACGAATCATTCCTCTCATGACTCAACCTCCTTCTTAGTCTTCTGGATTCAATTCAACCACAAACTCCTGCTCCTCAAAAACCAAAACCACAGCCGGCGGATTCATCTCCAGACGGTTGACTGCAACCCTCAGTTTCTGACCGCCAATCTCCAGCACTATTGCATCTCCCGGCTTATATACCCGACCGTTGATCAGAGCCGTCCCTGACCGCGCGTCCGTTCCCATGAGGCCGGAAAGATTAATGCTCCGACGCACCTGCTCGAGCGTCGTCTTCTCCTCTCCGTCGTCTTCTCCTTCCTTGCGTGGCGGGAAAAACGGATCGCGCGCGCTCGGGGAAACACGATAGCGAGGTTCCCGCTGATCCACTTCTCCCATGTCTTCTACCTGCAAAGATTCGTTCATGCCCGCCCCGCTATTCGCAAAAACGAGAACGGACAGACAGCCGACAACAAATCCTGCACGTGCGATACTCATCTCTTGATCACTTCACTGTTTGTGTTTCTCGGTCCAATAACAAAGGATCGGAGGTGTCTCCATTCGCCAGAGCGGGCCGCTGCTCCTCCGGGAAGGCTTCGTCCGTAAACCGTGGGAATGCGTATCTTATATTAATTGCGAGCTGTCGCTCGCTTCCCCTGCGTGAGGCCGACCGCAGTCCCGCATTCATAAGCCTCGCAAATGGTATCTGTCGCTCCATTTCAGCAAGAAACCGGCCAAATTCATGATAACCACACCGCAAAACAATATTGGCCTGAAAAAATTCGAAGAGTGGAGCAGGCGCGTTGCGTGAGGCTGGTTTCGCCCGTTTTGTGCCGCCGCCGCTAAGGCTTTCAATGGTGACCCCATAATCGTAGGCCACTGCTTGAATCAGATTGCTCGCCCATGCTACTGCATTTTGTGAGGGGGCCAATTTATTGTTGATAATACCGGCCAATTCCTCTTGCTCCAACTGATAACGGCCTTCCACTTCGTCGGCTTTGCTCACCAGTGAACGATTCCTCTCAAGAGCTTGGTTTGCACTCTGGATCTCTGCCTCCAACTCCCTGATGTCTCCTGACGCCGGTGCGATTACACTATAATAAAGCGCCACCAGTACCAAGATGCCAACCCCCACAATAATGAGAGGCGTACGCAACTGCTCTTTTTCGGGAAATGCTGAAAAATCAATAGCCATACCGCCGCCTCACGGTCAACCCACTGGTCTATAGATGCATACAATCGTGAATGTTTTTGCCTTGCCACCCCGGGCGCCACTGATATTTTTGAGCTCACGGTTGATCAATTGACGACCGATTTCCGGATTCCGCGGCAATTCGTCGGAAAATTCCGTAATGGTTTCCTGCGCACGTTCACCGCGTGCCACGCCGGAAAGAGTCAACACGTATTGCGTTTTCGAAACCTGTTTCGGGGCAGCGCCTTTCTCCCGCGGCAAATCAACCTGCACCTCATTAGCGGTTATGTTGAGTTGCGTAAGAGTGATGTCCATCGGAACCACGGACTGTAACGCTTCAAGTTGCCTGCTCCAGAGCATTGTCCTGGCCGTCAACTGATGCAGCTGCTCCAAGTTTCCCCCCCACACCTGTAATGTTTCCTGACGCTTCTTAACACGCTCCGCCTGACCGGCTATTTGCTTATTCTCAAGTTTAACACGTTCCAACTCGGCTCGTCTGCTGATCCTCACGGTGAACACGTAGCTCGCCATTGCCAGGCCGCCCAACAGCATTATGCAGAGCAGAATGCCCCCCAGAAACGTCGGGCTGATCGTGCTCTCACGACGCCAGTCGGGCTCCTCCCAAAAGCTCAAGCTATGCTTCATTCTCAAGCCCCCGGTTCATGATTCTAACGGCTTCACACAAAGCTAAGGCATATGTCTCACTGGATTGAGCCAGTCCCGGGGGCGCCTCCAGCCCGCCAAGAGAACCAAGCACATCCCATGGCTCTATCTTACGTCCGGCCGCTTCACTGAACACATCGCAAAGGACGTTGGTTCCCTGCCCCGGCCCCAGAAGATAGAGGGGCTCGGCGCGATGTCCGTAACGGCGCTCTATAAAATCCAAACTGATACTGATCTGATGAAGCCACGAACTGACATCGCCCGAAATGTTTCCGGAAAAATCGAAGGATCCGCTGTTGAACAACTTACGCGCGGTTTCATAGTCCAGATCGAAAGCCGACATCAGGCTCTCGATAATGGCATCGGCCCCAACACGAAATTGCCGGGCAAGCGCCAAATCATTCCCATCGTACAAAAGCAGAAGAGATGTACTGCCGCGAATACGAAGAAATCCGACAGCCCCCTCCTCAGGGAGTTTTTCCGGCTCGGCCTCGGCCAGATTGGCAGCCGCAATGCCTTCGGCCACGAGAGTCACGGGGGTAAGACCAGCGTTGACAACGATATCCTCAAGTATATCAATCTCCTCATACGGCAATGCCGCCGCCAGCACGGAATACTCCGCATCTTCCCCTTCGTTCATGCGCCGGACCACTTGCTGGAGGACGGCATAATCCGCTCCCACTCCCAGCGTCTGCTGAACGTGCTGCGTCAATGTTTCGCTGCGGGCGGGCTGCCCCGGGAATGTCAACAGCCTGACAATGCCGCCTCGCCCCCCAGTCAAAATGGAAACGTACGGGGTATCCGCGCAGTGTTCCTTCAATTCAGCCGTCAACTGTTCGGCGGTTGCGTGCAAGTCGTCCCCCGCCTTGGCGAGCGAGGCGCCCGCCAACCATTCGAGACGCCCATTCACACGGCTCACAGTCACAACATCCGTGCTGTCAACACCGAGATCCACGACGACAAGGCGGCGGGGGCCATCTCTATCGGCAGGGCGCTGCCAGCTGAAATTGTGCAACACAGGTCCAAACACGAGGCACTCCCTTCTTACCTTACACCACAAAAGCTCACATCGTCACGAACATAAATTATCACCCGTAGTGGCGAATGTCATGCCTTCCTAGCAAAAAACAGTCCAATTCGATCGATTCCATTGTTTTTTTTGGGAAAAATAGCCGAGGGAGGCAAAAGGATGAGGACAAATAGCCGCTTCATTGGCCCAGCTGCATGAACAAGGACTGGGGCAGGTCGGAATTGCTCAACTGACTGGGTTCAAGATGCTTTGGTTTTGATAAGGCGTGGACATAATTTTCCCGGGTGGTCTTGTCAGCATGGCGCTTCCTGTAGAGAACTCAATCATCAAGATGCACAAGAAGAACGACTGGTGTTAATCCCCGCTCCCGACAGGAGGCAAGTTCTTCCGCGGCAAGGTACCGCTTGGCCTGTTCTGCGGCCGATGAAGAAAACGATCGCGGAAAATGCAACCCCCGCACGTGAAGCCTTTGGGAAGGCGCAGAATAGGTCCACTCGCACCGACCGGCATCCGCCGGCCACATCGCCTCTACGTCGTGAACCACGCCGGCAAAATTAAACGCTGTCCCATAGATGACCTCGTCTCCGGGCCGTCCCAAAAGAACGACTCCCATTTTTTTCTGCGCTGAAAACCGTTGCTGGCGAACGTACCGATCAGTACCATTTCCAACATCTTCCAGAGACATTCCATTGAGTTCATAAGTCATCTCACCACCAGCCTGAAACATAGGATCGCCACAACGGGTGAAGAAGACCAAAAACGGCATACCCCGCAGACCGCTTGCCGGCAACTGCCAGGTGACCCGCTGCCATTGGTCGCTCCGCAGTATCACGTGCGTTACAGATTCGGCCACCTGAAGGCCTAATCTCACACGCTCATACGTCTCGCCGTCTACATGCGGGCGTATCCAGAAGGACAGCCGCCGGTTCGCCAAAGGCCTGTTGAAGGCGCGCAAGTTCAACACAACACCCTCGACAGCACTCAAAGGCGGGTCCCTGTATGCCACCTTGAAAAAGAGGCTGTCGGAACTGTGCGGGACAACGTGCGAAATATCGCCGACAGTACCGGGGGTCGCATCGTCCACCCAAGCTTCGTACTCGGCAGACTGGCTGACGAGAAGGCCGGGCGCTGGAGCAAGAGTAACCCGAGGCAACACACCGCACGCGCGGGCCCGGGCAACCCGCGCCAATTTGATATCATTGATATCATCGCCAACTTTCTTTCTGCCGCCTCCCGGCCGTTTGCCGACGACACAAGCGGCGGGCCAGGCCGGCGACTCGCGTCGGAGACGAATTAACGCAACACCGCGCAACGGCACGACAGTCGTAAACAACGCACCGTTCTTGCCGTCCGGATCCAGACTGCAGTGCGTTTTTGACGTCTTCCGATACGCGTCGTAGTCATCCGTCGCACTGTCGGATCGCACACCCTCTTTGAAGGTCCCGCGGGAAACAGGTTTGCGCACCTGAAAATGCTCGGGGAAGATACCTGTCGTTTCCTCAATCATGGTTTCCCCGCTCCACGGAACACGCAGCATAAGACGCACTAGATGGTCACCGCCCCCGAAACGCGTGCCACTGACAAAAATGGCGGCCGTGTCCGGTGAAGGCTGTGTGGCCACCCAATAGACCGGCCCCAAAGCATCCGCGTGACGTTCCGCGGGAAGAACATTTAAAGGTAACTCCCGCGCACGGCCATTCGAAAACAGTTGTGCCAACGTCCGCAGCATGACCGACGCCGGGTAAGGACGACCGGTCCGCGCACAAAAGAGGCGAGCCGTACCAACCGTATCGCTCACAGCCAGCCCGGTTCCCCCGTGAAAAAACCAACCCGCGGTAAACTCGGCAAGCCCCAGAGCAACCTCTTCCTGGCGCCCAAAATCCAACTTTATAGTCCGATAATGCCACAGAAGGGTCCCCTTCAGCCGAGTGGGAACGGAACGTGTGAGCGCCTCCCGGTACCGAGACACCGGAACCGAAAGATGAGCAAGCGAAGACACGCCCGTCATACAACACTCAGGCACCGCCCGCTCCGGCCATCTGGCCACCACGCGTTTTGCATAATCAGGTAACGTGTGGTGATCCACAACACCAAACAACAGCTCGCGTGCCGGAACATCTCCGGCTAATTCCAGCCACAGCGCATCCGTGACAATTGGGGATTCCCCCTCGTTGATCACTGACAGGGTGTTGTCATATCCTTCAACATATCCCGCCGGCACCAAGGCCCTTACCACGTGGCCCGACGGTGCGAGGCTGCGATGCCAGATGCGCCTGCCGTTGAACAGAACACGAAGCCGGGGACGCACCGAAGCGGACGGTAACGATCCCCCCCAAGCCGCGGTAAGCGGGGTCGTAACCATGCGAAACAGCAGAGGCTCGGCGGGCAAAGCAGGCAGATGCATGACAATGCGCTGCCCGCCGGCGATCGTCTGCGGAAATTGCGTCGCTATCTCCGAAGCCGGAACCGAAACAACTGGCGCATCGTGTACAAGCACTTGGTACTCATGTTGCTGCAATGACGATACAGCATTGGCGGGACGGGCGTCGAGAGAACCGACATGAAACACAACAGTCCGTGACGCAGGATCAAGCAGCGGCTCCTCTAAGTGGTCAACCGGCGAACGTTTTTCAGCGGCCTGAACACTCCCCTCCGATACAGCGGGAGACGGGGCCGAATCCTCGTCCAAGCTGGTGTTTGCCGGTTCGTCGCTCGACTCTGCTGCATTCTCATCCAAACAGGCGCCAAGGGAATCCTCTCGCCCGCCAGCCGTCGAACTGGGTACATTTTCACTGACAGTCGCCGGACCTGTACGGTGCCGATAGTGGACCGCACCGAAAATGCCGAGTGCGACACAGGCAGTTGGCAAACCAAACAGAAAAGCACCGCGGAAAAATTTTCTGACATTCAACATCACAAACTGAATCCTCTGTTTACCGCATTCCAGATCACTTCCCGAGCAGGAAACGATACTTTTGATACTATAGTGTCTTTTGTGGTTAATGTATTGCTCGTACTATAAACGGACGGCAACGGATGGCAATTCAAACGGTTGCACGCAATCCGTGCACGAGCTACGTTATTAGCTTTCTGAATGTACGAACGAAGTAGAGGTCTGTATGCAGCAGCTCAACGATTGGTACGGCACAACCGTGAAGATTGGCGTAGCCTCGGATCACGGCGGCTATAATAAGAAGAATGATCTCGTCGACTACCTGAAAACTAAAGGGCTGGATGTCGTCGATTGCGGCCCCCACTCTCTCGATCCGCGGGATGACTACCCACAATTCGCATGTCGGGTAGCGCGCGGCATTGTCCGCGGTGATCTTACCTGCGGTATCCTGCTGTGTCGCACAGGCATCGGCATGAGCATCGCCGCCAATCGCTTTCACGGTATCCGCGCGGCACTCGTCTCAACGGTAGAAAGGGCCCTCGCTTCACGCGATCATAATGCCGCCAATATTCTGGTCACCGGCGGAGATACCATGACCGAGCAGGAAATACGCGACGTGATTGACACCTGGCTTGCCACACCGTACAGCGACGAAGCACGTCACACACGGCGGCTGCAAGGATTGGAATACGAGTCCTATGACGATATCGCGGCTGTGCGTTGTGTCGATCCGGAGATGGCGGCCGTCCTGGACCGGGAGATCGCACGTCA
>JAIPIM010000067.1 GCA_021734725.1 Minisyncoccota bacterium
TAAACACATGACCGAATACCTGGACTACGGCGGCATCCAGTTCACCCGCGGCGGTGACTGGTGCGACTATATGTACCCCATCACCGTCATTGGACTGCATCCGGGAATGGTCTTCGCCGAGGAGCGCATACTCACCAACCGTTCCGGAAGGTTCGGCTGGGGCGACGACAGCGAAGCGGATGTTTACATGTTCGACGGGAATGGAGAACCGGTGAACGACCCGGATGTCAAGCAAGTTCGCGAAGGCGACCAGGTATTCACCGACATCCGCATGCCCAGCGACCACGTGGCGATCCTGGTACGCAAACAATAGCCGGAGGGGTATACAAGAGAATTGCGAAATGTCGTTTTTCGCAATTCTTGTTCTCAGTTCCCGGTTCGTCGTTCGTCGTCTTTGAACGAAGAACCACGAACGAAGAACCACGAACAACTCGCGCGAAAGTCATTTACCAAGAGTCTACAAGGAAGGAGCAGATAGATTATGACCGGTGTCCGAAGCATGGCTGTTATAGCGCTTGCGTTAGGGGTGATTCCTCTCGCCGAGTGCGGGGAGGCGCCGGCGTTGGCGCGGATCGAGTCGCCGCAAGTCGCCGTGAAAGACGGAACCGTTACGGGGGGCTTCGATTACGCATACGCTGAGGGAAACCCCTTTGACGATGCACGTCTCATTCTGGAGAAAGAGGGTCTTGACATCGATATGACCTACGTGGCGGATGGGCCGCCGGTGAAAGATTGGGTCAGTGGCGAGAAAGATGACGGGCTTACCACGGATCAACGAAATCCCTTTGGGGCGGTAGAGGCGCTTCATCGCCTGACCAAGGAGAACAAGGGCCGGTTCACCTGCTCGTTCTCGGCGAGATATCTCGAGTCAGGCGAGTATACATTGTCGGTCAAGTCTGCTCATGCTGACGTCTTGCTCGGGACATTCACCATAAGCCGGCACAAAGCCCCCACGCCGGCGATCGTGAAGACGGAATCGCGGAAACATCACATGGTCTTGAAAATCAACGGGAAGGTCACAACACCGTTTTTTATGTCATTGGTACAGACCTATGTTTTTCCCGATCGCATGAGTACCTATTGGGCTCTTAAAAAATACTATCAGGCCGGCATCAGACTTTTTGTTCCGATCGTGTCTAATTCCCATGTAGAGGATTCCAGGGGGCGGAAGATTCAGCCGGCTGGAATTCAATTTCACAAAGACGGCAGACCTGATTTTCGTCGCATGGACGCGCTCTTGTTTCGCATGGCCACGGTTTGTCCGGACGCCTATTTCCTGCTGCGATTAAATATTCCACTTCCTCCAGATTTTCCCGATAACGAGAGATGCATGCCATCGAGGCGTCCGGTTGACAACTCTGATTCCACATACGTAGAAGACCACAACAATCCGGATGCCAAGCACGGTGCCAGCCTGGCCTCTAAAACCTTTTACGCCTATGCTGATAAACTCATCGAGGAAGTGACCCGACACATGCGACAGCAACCTTATGGCGAACGTATCATAGGTCTTTTTATAACCGGAGTCGGTTATGAAGGGAATGGAGGATTCGGCGGGATATGTGATCTCAATCCCCAAATGACCAAAGATTTTGCCACGCACCTGCGCACGTTGTACGCCACGGAGGACGATCTTCGGAAGGCCTGGAAGATGCCGTACGTGTCCTGGGACGCACCGCCGCAACCCGGTTACGAGACCCTGTCCTGCTCCACGTTCAAGGGATTTCGCGATGACAGCCCGGGTCGCGCACGCTGGATCATGGATAGCCTTGGGTTCAGGGGCATACCGGGCCGTCGCGTCAGAAAAATGTTTTTGGATTCCGCCTATCGAGTCGCGCCCAATTGGTGGTATCGCGGATTTGGTGGCCACCACTACAACAACCATTGGGGCTTGCCCACAGGTGGCGGTGGCGGCTACAGCAAGAACACTTTAAAACTCAAGAATGAGCTTAACAATCCTAATGGCCCGGTACAGGCTTTTAGGTATGGCATTCTCTGTTATAACGATCGAAGAGCGGGCGGAGTTTCACTGCACATGGATCAAGCTTGGGAAACAGCCAGACTGCACAACAGGTTCACCATGACAGAGGTCGACCTTCGAAATCCGACCTATATGAAACAGGCAAAAGTTATGGGCGATACCAACATCCCGGATGCCGTGTCATCCATGCGGCGTGAGTTCGCGCACGTGCTTATGATCGGACGGCAAGCCATGTGGTTCTTCGACATGGGCTGGGGGGCCGGGTGGTACTGGATGCCGGAACTGATGGATGAATTAGGCAATCTCTCACGTTTGGCCCCCAAAATCGCCGACCTGCCGCAAGGAAAGGATACCGCGGAAACCGTTGTTGTCGGGGACACGCGTTCCTGGTCACACTTCGCAATGGCTCCCCAGCCGGTACGTTACGGGCAAAAAATAAACTTTAACAAACACTTGATTTGCGATCTCGCGCTCCGATGCCCTGAAGCGATGATGCGGTCGGGAACAGACAAGAAGTTCATCGACCGCGGCGACCTCTTTCATTCCTCCATGGATTCAGCGCGATTGTTTATTTTTCAAACGTCCTTTTACGCCGATCAACAATTCAGAGACGTGATGCACGAACGGGTCAGGAAAGGTGCCGTCGCGTACTTTTGCTTTGGCGCGGGCATCGTAGACGAAGATGGCGTGACATTGGAGAACATGGAAAAACTGCTCAAGATGAAAATAAACTACGGCGACCGAGAACTGCCACTGCAGGCTGAGTGGCGACCTGAAGACCCGCTCTGGTCATTCGCTCTTGGCCCGGACCGGGTGATCGGCTCTGTTTTAAAACGGCCGGGCACCAGGTGCAGGAGGCCCCTCATCGCGACCTGGTACCGGTTTTCCGTCGAGAAGGATCCTTCCGTTATCCCGTTGGCTTACTACGAGAAAAGTAATGAGGTGGCCGTGGCCGCCAAAAAGATGGGAAAAGGCTGGATCGTCTATTCCGCCGTGCCTGTCATGCAACCAGAGTTCTATCGTGGACTTTCTCGTATCGCGGGGTGTCACATCTATTCGGAGGAAAATGATGCAGTATACGCCAGCGATCAGTTTATCATGATTCATACGCGACAAGGAGGAGCAGGAAAGAAATGCCTGCGGTTACGCAAAAAGACGTCGAACATCGTCGAACCCTTTACCGGGAAGAGGATCGAAGGGAGAAACCTGAGTCAAATCGAAGTCGAACTCACCGAGAAACATACGGCGGCGTACTACATCGGCGGCGACCCTGACGTGGCCGCCAGTTTGATGTCGTCTGATGAGGCGGAGCCATGAACTTTGAGGCCACTCTAAAAACTATGTGTTTTTCACAAGCATCCCATGGGATCCACTGTGTGTGTTTTTCGAAAACCAACACTTTGTCTCGCACCCTGTCTGTTTTTTGTGCTCAGAATGGTTTTAGATTAGGTGCGAGATCCTTCAGCTGAAGGACGAGGCAAGGGTTTTGACTTTTTAGACCGAACTCAACTTCGCGGGATTGTCAAGGCATGATGGTTTCGTGAAACCGTGAGAAAACAAGCGATGGAGACTATTATGACTCGGCTTTGTAATGCATTCTTGCGCTATCGTTATGTCCTGTTACTGGCCGTGGTCTTGTCGCCTTGTATTGCCGCGGAGTCGAACGTCGAGGAAGTTATCGAACTTGCCGACGAATGGGCGTTTGAAAGCCAGGGCAAAGGCGAGTTCGATTTTGAACTGCCCGCGGTACCCGAAGATCGGCAGGTCCGGCTGTCTTTCGACGCCCGGATCGACTGGATCGGAACCGGCGGCTATCGCCCGGGAATGGGCGTAAGGCTTAATGGTGAAGCCGTTGCGGGACGGTTCCTTCTGAACAAGCCTTTGGTGGCAACCCGTCGCAATGGCGGTTTGTTTCAATGGGCAAGCAGGCATAGCGGCGGTTACATCCTCTTCTACGGAAAGGACTTCTCGGATGACACGAGAGACTTCATGATCGGTACCTACCGGTACGGTCTGGCGGACGAAAACCAGGATCCGTTCAGATTTGTCTGGGATATTACATCCCTGGTCCATCCGGGAACGAATACCCTAACGCTTACTGGAACGACGATGCGCTTGGCAGACCGGGATTTCGGCACGCTGTGGGGCGATGTCCGAATAGAGACAGGACCGCCTGTTCCATCACTGAACCCGGACGTGAGAATCACGCCCGCGCCGACAGGGACGCTGGAGGTTTACGTTCCGAAAAAAGCATCCGCGGCGGGAGGACGCGATACCGCCGATGTTCAGGATAACACCCTTCGCGTCAAGGGGTTCGAGGGTGGCATGCCGGTTTTATTCGAAGATGAGGCCGGCGGAATCTACGCTTCGACATCGGGGACCATACGGGTCATTTCCGGAGGGTATACATTCGACATAACCTCGCGCACCAGCCTGCCTGACGGGAAGTGGATCGACAGGGGCGAGGGAACCCATAAGTGGGAGGAATTGCGGCGGGAAAAAGCCTTCAGCGCCGCATGGGAAGGTCATGGCTACAGAGTGGAGCGGACCATCACATTGCGCCCCGATCATATTGCCGTGTCGGATACAGTATCCAACACCGGCGATGAGCTTGTCGGCGTCATTTACGAGAACCGCCTGGGCTTGCCGTTAAAACCGGAAAAAGTCCTGATGGGTGGCGTCAAGAGCCCCATGAAAAGAGGTGGATCGCTGCCGACAGTGGCGGTGTACAAAGATATGGCGGTCGGCATGTCGGCCGATGACGACATCCTGCGGATTCACGGGGGTTTCAAGCAGGAGGAGGACGCTATCGTTTTGATGGATCGGAGCCTGGGCATAGCGCCGGGCGGTTCGCATACGCTTGAATGGAGTGTGTACGCGATCCCCGGCGGCGACTACTGGGATTTCATGAACGCGGTCCGGCGTAACTGGGGGCTTAATTTCACCATGGAAGGTCCCCTGGATTTCTATTGTCAGAAGCGCTTGAATTATGCCAAATATTACAAGCCGTTCACCGCCGACGATGTGCGGGAATGGTTGGCGGAAAACAACAATTCGCTGTCATGGGTTATGACGCATGTCGGGGCAAATCCTTCCGTGCCCGTTCCGGGGACCCCCGAAAGACCGTCAAGAGTATTTGGCACGGGAATCCTCGATCCAAAAACAGCGGGCGCCGAGTTGGCGTGGATCAAGCATGCGAGCAGATTGGCGACCTTATTGAAAGAGGTCGCGCCGGACGTGAAGTTCTTCGCCTTTATGCATCCCAACTTCTGCAGTGAGGTCGGCTATCTGAACAAGTATCGCGACAGCGTGGCGCTCCGAGGCGACGGAACCCCCATCTTGAAGAATTCGTATCGCTGTCCGACCGGGGTGTTCATTCCAACGGCTTATAACTCTTACGGGAAGGCGTTGAAAAAGGTATACGAGTACTTTGTGGAGGAAATTGGAGCGAACATCTACCTGGACGAGACCGCGGTTGCCGTTCCAGGCAGAGCGCCGTACGAGCAGTGGGACGGATGCACGGTCACGATAGACCCGGAAACGCATGCGGTGACGGGCAAGCAAAGCATGACGTTTCTGCTGATGCAAACATGGTATGCGGAAATGATCGAGTATCTCCGGTCGAAGAACCGGATCGCCATGTTCAACTATCCCCCGCCGACCCGCACGATGTCGGACTGGAAGATGCAGCATTTCTTCGAAGACGTCGGTCCGGGAGGCTGCATCAAAATGCATTTCAGTACGCCTCTGCAGTTCGCATACAGACGAGGGATTAAGGGATTTCACCATCTCATGGAATCGCTTAGCTACGGGAACATTGCGTTCACCCGCGGCGGCGACTGGAGCGACCATATGTTTCCCATAACCCCGATCGAGCTGCGTCCGGGAATCGTCTTCGCCGAGGAACGAATATTGACCAATCGTTCCGGAAGGTTCGGCTGGGGGGACGACAGCGAAGCGCACGTTTACATGTTCAACGGCAACGGAGAACCGGTGGAACACCCTGACGTTAAACAAATTCGGGAAGGCGGCCAGGTCTTCACCGACATCCGTATGCCCAGCGACCATCTGGCAATCCTGGTGCGGAACAACAAGAACCAGTTGTCCTCTGGCTCCAACTAGCTATCGTTTTTCGGGTGCGTATTTTTCCATAATAGGAGCCTGGATGATGTACAGTCCAAGTTTGCCGCGGATGTTATCGAGACAGGCCAGTGGGAAACACCGAGAATCCACATGAGCGAACAGCACAACATTTTGATTGTGGGGGCCGGCCCAGCCGGAATCGCCGCAGCCTGCGCTGCAGCGGAGAACGGAGGCAAAGTAACGTTGGTGGAAGCCAACGGCTCAAGAAACAGGGCGCGGTAGTCGACGGGGTTGCTTAGAGCAGGCATATGAAAGCATGGTCAGCGAGGGAGTCTCTGATGAACACAGGCGGGCAGCAAGGGAACAACGATAGGATGAGCTGGTGGCGGAAGGCCCGGTTCGGGATGTTTATTCACTGGGGGCTGTATGCTGTACCCGCCGGTGTCTGGCAAGGCAGGCACATTGAGGGCATCGGCGAATGGATCATGAATTGGGCGCGGATTCCGGTAGCTGAATACGAACGATTCGCCCGTCAGTTTAATCCGGTTCAATACAATGCGGCGGAATGGGTTCAGCTTGCCAAGGACGCCGGCATGAAATACTTGGTCATCACGGCCAAGCATCATGACGGATTCGCCATGTTCAACTCGCCAAGCAGCGACTACGACATTACCGATGCCACACCATACGGCCGCGACCCGATGGTCGACCTCGTTGCGGAATGCCGCAAAGCGGGAATTGTGCCGTGTTTCTACTATTCGCAAACGTTGGACTGGCACGATCCTGACGGTGCCGGAAACACGTGGGACTACCCGGATGAAGACGCGAAAGATTTTGAGGCCTACCTGGAGAGGAAAGTGATCCCGCAACTCACCGAATTGCTAACCCAATACGGCCCCATCGGCCTTATCTGGTTTGACTGTCCGGGGAAAATCAGCCGGGAACAAAGCCAGCGCCTTCGCGACCTGGTCATTTCGCTGCAGCCCGACTGCCTCGTCAGCGGTCGAATCGGCAACGATATCGGCGACTATGGAAGCCTTCGCGACAATGAGCATCCGGAGGGACCGATACAGGGGTTTTGGGAAACGCCGTGTACACTGAATGACACGTGGGGCTACAAGACGTATGACGAGAACTGGAAAAGTGAAGACGATCTCATCAACCTGCTGGTGAACTGTGCTTCCAAGGGGGTGAATTACCTGCTCAATGTCGGCCCCACCGCTGAAGGCGTTATTCCTGAACCCAGCATTGAACGGCTCCGGAAAGTCGGCACATGGCTCCAACACAACGGGGAGGCGATCTACGGTTCGGAAGCAAGCCCTTATCCGTTTGACTTTGAGTGGGGAAAAATGACCCAGCGGGAAAACGTTCTTTATCTCCATGTAACAAAGCGGCAATGCGTTTCGGTTCGCCTCACGGGCCTGCGGAACCAAGTGCGCAGCGCGAGGATCCTAGGGCCAGGTCAAACACCTGTTGAATGTACTGAACGTCACGATGCCGAATCCGACCGGCATTGTATCGAGCTGACGTTGCCGGCCGAAGCGTCGGACCGGTATGTGACAGTCGTTGCACTCGAGCTTGACGGGCACCCCGACGTAAGCCCTTCTGCATAGAGCAAGCAGTGCGATTTAAGGCGGCGGATGGCGGCCCCGGAGGACCGCCTTACATTCCGGCGCGCAAGATATAAAAGCCGTTCCGCGTTCCGACTGTTTAGTCCCCAAAGGGGAATTACATGGATAGCGAAGGGACGAAGTCCCGGGAATCTACAAGGCGTATACCATTTTGCCGGGTCCCTGAAGGGGACGAACATGAGCGAAGTTAAGATGCTTGACCGTAATGGGCAACGGGCAGGGTTAGAGCCGCGTCCATTGCTCCCTCAGTTTCCCAACCTGCTCGGGCGTCGGCGGTGTAGCCGCATAGCGCAAACTCTCGTAGCGCAGCAGCCAATTCAGGATGTTGTCACGCTCGGGAACATCCTCGTTGTCCGCCAGTTCGGCAACCAACTCCCTGACGGTTTGTGTCGGTTTTCGCACGACCCCGTTTTTCCGTAAACGGGTCTCCAGGGCTTCGAACATTTGCCGCAATTCACGAACCGTTTCGGCAAAGCCCGCGTGGCGCGCTTCGCGTGCCGCCCGGCGCTTCCGCCACTGCCGATACCCAAACAGGGTCAGGATGAGAAGAATCAGCCCCCCCCGTAGAGCATTCGCGATCAGAAACCAAATCAGCTTCCCGAGATAGGCCAAAGTCGTAATCACTGCTTGAGCAACGGTTCCCCGCTTGATCTCGGCGAATGCGGTTTTCCACAGCATGGCAAGCTGATCGATAAGCATGGTCAGCCAGCCGAATCCGGCCTCCTCGCCGGGTATGCCCGCGGGCGGCGTACACTCGACGAGGGTCCAGCCAATGTCATCCCCGGCATACATTTCAGCCCATGCGTGGGCATCCTCCAGCCGGGCCAGCCAGTACTCGCCCATAGGATGCTGCTCCGCGCACACGAATCCCGTCACGTATCGCGCCGGGATCCCGCGGCTGCGCAGCAAAAGCACCGCGGAACTTGCGAACAATTCGCAGTGCCCCTTTCGCTTTTCGACAAGGAACTGGAGTAGAGGATCCGTGCCGGCACGCATGCGTTGGCCCAGCGCATAGGTGAAATTGACGCGAAAAAACTCTTTGAGACGCTCTGCCTGAACCAGTGGGGCGTAATTGTCCGCACCGCCAAAAATATCCGCGGAAATGCGGTTGATCGACGGCCGAAGCGCGGCCGGAATATGCAAATATCGGCTTTGGCCCGGCTCATTCATCGGCGGCCCCTGAAACGCACTGCCGAAGGCATAGGTCCGCGGACGTACACTGTAACCGGCGTCTCGATCCCATCCCTCGACGAAAAGCGTACCGTTTTCATCGGTTGACACTTCATCGCCCACCGTGGCCAGAGCGGTAGTATTTCCCGGCACTATCAGCGTGTCGCTCATAAACCGTGATGCCGGATAGATGTCGAACATCATGGTGTTCAGCGCTCCCGCGGATTCGCCAAAACGATAATAAATACCCAACGTGACCTGGCCACCGGAATACTCCACCTGCAAGGGAAGGGTCTCCTCTCCGGCCGACCAATGGCCGTCGGCATAGTTCTCGTAGGCGCGTCCGCGAAGATAGCCCGGAGCTTTCGGCCCGCGCGCGCGCAGTACGACCGCCCGGTCCGACCGCGCTTTTGCCGGGACTGTTTCCCAAAGCCCGGGATTGCGGTCAAACATAATTCGAGAACGTTGTGTCAGCATGTACCGGCTTACGAGATAGCGGTAAAACCCTTGCATCCGTTCACCGAAAGTCAACGCGGCATACCGTAAGCCGACGCCTCCCGCCGCCACCAGAACAACTGCAATCAGCACGACGGCGGCCCGCCACAGCCGATAGCGAGTTCGCCGCCCCACGGAGGCAGGCTGCACGGCTCGCCCCAGTAAGAAGAGCATGGCAAGTAACTGCAGGCCCGCCATGGATGCATAGAACACATGGAGATCCTCCAGAAAACGATTCCCCAGGGCAAACCGCACATTACGATCTACCATGCCAAATGTGTTACCGGCAATCATCATGCTCAGCAACGAGGCGCCTAGAATGGCTGATATTGTTGTTTCACGCTCATCGAAAAACGTCAGGACAAGCCCGAGAAAAATCAGGAGAGGGCAGTAGAGATCCGCCGGCAGGAACAGGAAACGGTCGGCTTCGACCATGAAAAACTGATTGTGCAACGTCGTCAAGCCGATCACGGCAACTCCGCTGTAAACATATGTTCGGGTTGTACGCGGAAGAGGTCGACGTACGGCAAACGATACAGCCAGTCCACCCAACGTCATCCACAGTGTCTGCGGCGAGTCGGCAACAACCGTGAACGTGAATGCGGACCCCGCCAGGAGGATGCTGTACAATGACAGTGTTATGTAACTCTTACGCTGCATCTAAAATAGTCTACCCGTGTTGCCGAAGAGACATGCTTTGCCCGTGACGGTATCCCTCCAATATGTGTGCCGTACACCAACCTTTCCACTCGATTGCCAGTTGAATTCGCGGGCGTAATCCGTTATTGTTTTCGTGTTATTATCGCAAAGTATCGCTAAACCGAATAAACGACAACAATATTTGTTCGCCATTTTTTTCACGGATTCAGGAAACGGCTTGTATCCCCGCACGAAGGTCTCTCGAACTACCATGGCACGTAAAAGGCATGTCGACCCGTTGACTCCGCGGGAACGGAGCGAACGCATGTCGCGGATTCGGAGCACCGATACGAAGCCAGAAATGGCAGTCCGGCGCTTGGTTTACGGAATGGGATATCGTTATCGGTTGCATGACAGCGGGCTTCCTGGCAACCCCGATATGGTGTTTCGATCAAGAAAAAAAGTCATTTTCGTACATGGATGCTTTTGGCATCAGCATGGTTGCGGCCATTATAAACAACCACAAACGAAACGCGACTTCTGGTATCCCAAGCTGGCGAAAAATCGAGCACGGGACATAAAAGTACAGCGTGACTTGCATAAGCTTGGATGGGAAAGCATCGTTATATGGGAATGCGAAATAAAGAATCTTGATGTTCTGCGTGATCGCCTCATAAACTTTCTGGGACCGGAATGAATAAGCAACGTCAACGCACATCCATTGAATTGTTTACTGGAGCTGGTGGCTTAGCCTTGGGGCTGGAACGAAGCGGGTGGCATCACCATGCTCTCATTGAGCGAAATGAAAACGCGTGCGCCACTTTACGTCTGAATGAATCTCGGGGTCATTCTCTCGCGAAAGGATGGCACTTGTACGCGGAGGACGTGCGCAAGATAACCTACAAAGACGTTTGCGGTCCCGTGGATATGGTGGCGGGCGGGCCGCCATGCCAGCCGTTTTCTCTGGGAGGCAAACACGGAGCGTATCAAGATAGACGAGACATGTTTCCCGAAGCAGTGAGAGCGGTTCGGGAACTCCGCCCACAGTGTTTTGTGTTCGAAAACGTAAAGGGCTTGCTTCGCCAGAGTTTCGCTGGCTATTTTCAATATATCATCCTGCAATTGACCTATCCCGACCTGAAAAAGAAAGAAGGGGAAGCTTGGCAATCACACTTGGCCAGGCTGGAACGTCACCATACGGGCGGTCGAGTCAGCGACTTATGCTATCGCGTTGTTTACCGACTATTGGATGCCGCGGACTATGGGGTCCCACAGCACAGGCACCGCGTTTTCATTGTCGGTTTTCGGTCAGACCTTCATAGAGAATGGTCCTTTCCCAATCCGTCTCATTCGCTTGACCGTCTGCTTTGGGATCAATGGGTATCTATGTCGTATTGGGAAGAGCATCGTATCGCCAAAAAACACCGTCCGCAAAAACCGGATCGGCATCGCACGCACATCGAACGACTTCAGGCTGAACACAGTCTCATTCCCCCCGCCGGGAAACGTTGGCTGACCGTTCGCGACGCTTTGCGGGGGTTGCCGGATCCGAGAAGCGGAGGAGGAAGCGTGTTAAACCATGAATTTAAAGGCGGTGCTCGTCCTTATCCGGGTCACACGGGAAGCGTTTTGGACGCACCGTCCAAAGCTCTCAAGGCGGGAGATCACGGTGTCCCGGGCGGGGAGAATATGATTGCATTCCCTAATGGAGAATATCGTTACTACACCGTCCGTGAAAGTGCAAGAGTACAGACTTTCCCGGATGATTACGTGTTCAGCGGATCGTGGACGGAGGCGATGCGGCAACTAGGGAACGCCGTACCGGTAACCTTGGCCGCTATGGTTGGGGACAGCATATTAACGCAAGCAGGCTAAGGAAGTCCCATGGCAAAAACAAAGCCAGAGCGGTTTGCTGCATTTAATCCGCTGGATAAGCATAACCTTGGTGAAAGTGTAGCTGATGCTTTGCTTCAGAAACCCGTCGTCACTCTTCCGCCGGAAAGTCCGTTCATCGGAGCGGGTATATATGCCTTGTATTATTACGGACCCTTCCCCCTATACAATGAAATTACCGCACTGAATACAGATAATCAAAACGGCTGGCCTATATATGTTGGAAAAGCTGTGCCCGCTGGCGCTCGTAAGGGTGGATATGGCTTGGGCGCGGAGCCTGGACAAACACTGTTCAAACGACTATTGGAACATGCGAACTCGATTGAACAAGCAGAGAATCTTTGCCTCGCCGATTTTCAGTGTCGATTTCTTGTCGTAGATGACATCTGGATTCCTCTCGCCGAGTCCCTCCTGATTGAAATGTATTCACCCTTGTGGAATTGCAAAATAGACGGTTTTGGAAATCACGATCCTGGAAAGGGACGCTATAATCAGCAACGGTCTCAATGGGATGCTTTGCACCCCGGTCGCCCTTGGTCGGTCAAATTACAACCTCCCGCAAACGACGAAGAACTCATTCGTGACGGTGTGACCGCTTACATTTCCAGAACCAAGGATGAATTGCGTATGCGACAAGAAACGCTCACCGAAAAGGATCCCGGGATCTCACCCAATATAACACACGACACGAGTTCTTAGTGAGAGTTTTTCGCATAAAGTCCGGTGAATTCCGCGCCTATTTCCAATGGCAGAGAATAAAGTCTAGAAGCATTGATTCCCGCGAGGTAAGCGCATGAGTACGGAATATCAGCAATTGAGCGTGGACGAGGTGGCCGCGCTCGATTTTTCCATTGATCGAACGGGCGAAGCTACGCTTGATTCACCGGTCGAGGACGTCACGTTCGTGGACGATGCCACCAGTAGAGTTTCTTTCTTTTCGGACACCGCCAAGCTCGAGGAATTAGCGGAAAAGCAAGCGCCTTTTCCGAGCTTCGAAAAAGCCGGGCCGCGCGCCAACATCTTTCACGATCCTCCCTGGACGCGCGCGGCCATCGTCACCTGCGGCGGTCTGTGCCCGGGCATTAATGACGTTATCAAAGGCTTGGTCAATACACTGTATTATGTCTATGGCGTTGACAACGTATACGGCATTCGGTACGGGTTCCGCGGGTTGGTGCCGCGGTATGGCCTCGAACCTATGACGTTGAATCCCGACAATGTCGATACCATCCACGAGAACGGCGGCTCGGTCCTCGGATCGTCACGGGGACCCCAGGATGTTGACGAAATGGTCCGTACGCTGGACCGTCTGAGTATTAATGTCCTGTTCACCGTGGGTGGCGACGGTACCCAGCGCGGCGCCGGTGAAATTGCCGAGGCCGCCCGAAGCAAAGGCCTGCCTCTCAGTGTGGTTGGTATTCCGAAGACCATCGATAACGATCTCAGTTTCATGGATCGTACCTTCGGCTTCGAAACGGCGGTGTACGCCAGCGGCCCTGTTATAAACTCCGCCCACGATGAAGCGAAGGGTGCCTACAACGGCATTGGACTCGTAAAATTAATGGGGCGGCACTCGGGGTTTATTGCGGCAGCCTCCGTACTCGCCAATTCAGTGGCTAATTTCTGCCTGATTCCCGAAGTGCCATTCCAGCTGGAAGGGGACAAGGGACTCCTGCAAGCCCTGGAAAAACGCTTTGAGAAGAAACAGCACGCGGTTATTGTGGTCGCTGAAGGTGCCGGTCAAAACCTCTTTGACAACGGCCGGGAAACCACGGATGCATCCGGAAACGTGCGTCTGAACGATATTGGCGAGTTGTTGAAAACAAAGGTGACGGAACACTTTAAGAAGAAAGGCCTTCCCTGTTCCGTCAAATACTTCGAGCCAAGCTACCTCATTCGCAGCATACCCGCACGCGGCACCGATGCCATTTTCTGCCTGCACCTGGCGGAGAATGCCGTGCACGCCGCCATGTCGGGCCGCACCAACATGGTCGTCGGGTACTGGGAAGGTGATTTCACGCACGTTCCCATACAGCTCGCTGCCAAACAACGGCGTCAGGTGAATCCGCAAAGCCAGCTGTGGCGCAGCGTCAACGATGTCACGCAGCAGACGCGTTATTGGTAAATCCGGCAGGAGGCCGTTTCGATGACCACAAATCACGTAACTGTCCGCCACCGGGGAACCGCATTGGTGGTCTCCGGGCCGAGCGGAGCGGGGAAAACCAGTGTCTGCAGGCGTCTGCTCGAATTGCAGCCAGGACTTCATTTTTCCGTGTCTTGTACCACGCGTCCGCGGCGGGCTGACGAGATGGAAGGCCGTGACTACTATTTTAAGAGCCGCAATGAATTCGAGGAACTTGTTCAGAACGAGGCGTTCCTGGAATTCGCCGAAGTACACGGGAATATGTACGGTACACTGCGCTCGGAGGTCGAGGAATACGTCAGCAGTGGGCAGGGCGTATTGCTGGACATTGACGTGCAGGGGGCACGGCAGATCCGCTCCC
>JAIPIM010000068.1 GCA_021734725.1 Minisyncoccota bacterium
CCTGTGGTTTGGCGGCGTCCACAACCAGGCCAAGGTCTGGGTCAACGGCACAGTGGTCCGCATAAGTCATACCCGCGCGTTTCGCCCGTTCGAAGTCGATGTTACCGATGCCGTACGCCCAGGGGAAATGAACCATGTCGCCGCCCGCATCTCGTCTACCCGCATTCGCGAAGTCGGGACCGGCGGCATTGTCGCGCCGGTGTTCTTCTATTCACCCGCCGAGGGTGCCAACGCACAGGTGGAATATCCGCTGGAAACGGAGTTCCCCGTGGGGGCTCAGCAGATCCATGTCCCGGAAGGACAGATCCCATAGGGTGGTTGATCGTTTCGCGCCAGCTATAGTATAGGTTTGTCCGGAGTGTGTTCGTGGTTCGTGGTGCTTCGTTCTTAGTTCAAAACCACGCACCAAGAACCAAGAACTAAGAACAAGAATTGCGAAAAACGACGTTTCGCAATTCCCTATCTATTTACAGCGAAAAGGAGACTACCCAATGCTGCGAGCTGGCGTTGCGTCCCGTGATATTTCACCTCCCCCTGGGCTGGAGCTGGCGGGGTACCCTCATCATCCACGCCATAACAAGGGGGTCCACGATCCACTTACGGCCGCCTGCCTGGTGCTGGACAACGGCAAGACAAAACTCGCGGTCATTACGCTTGACCTGCTGATGGTCAGCAAGAACCAGGTGGCAACGGTGCGCGCGGACATCGAAGCAAAGACGCGTATCCCGGCGGGCAACATCATGATCTGCTGCTCGCATACGCACTCCGGACCCTGGACATCCGCGCGAATCGACATTGACGCGCTGGACGAAACACGTGGGGCGGACCCGGACTACATGCAATCGCTGCACGACAAGCTCGTGGCGCTGGCCACCGAAGCGGCCGGGTCCATGTTCTCCGCGCGAATCGGTGCGGCAAAAGGATTCTGCGGCCGCGAACAGGGTGTCGGCGGAAATCGACGGGATCCCATGGGCATCGCCGATCCGGAGGTGTGGACGATTGGCGTACAGGACACTGACGGCACATGGCGGGCGGTGCTCGTCAAGTATGCACTGCATCCCACGTTCCTGCACTCCGACAACTTCGAAGTGTCCGCGGATTATCCCGGGACCATGCGCGCCTACTTCGCCGAGTCCCGCCCGGACGCCGTTTTCCTATTTATGCAGGGAACATCCGGAAATCAGAGCCCTCGGTATTTCCGCAGCGGCAAGACGTTTGCCGAGGCCGAACGCGTGGGACGCGCCATTGCTTCGGAAGCGGATCGGGTTCTCGGCGAACTGGAGATGACAGACACGCCGGATCTATTGGTGGCCTCGCGGGAGATCGAGATTCCACTGCGGCAGTTGCCGAGCAAAAAGGAAGCGGAAGCTGCGGCGGAACGTGCGAAGGCAGACTGGGAAAACGCAAAAGATACGGGCTTGCGTGAGCGTGATGTCTGGAACAAAGAACTTCTGTTCCTGGGGGCGGAGGATACCCTTGGCTTTGTATTGACGGAGGAAGCAGGGGGTCGCGGTCTGCGGCGCGAGGAATTGCCTCCCGAGATACAGATCATCGGGATTGACGACCTCCGCATCGTGGGACTCCCCGGTGAAGCGTTTGTGGAATTCGGCCTCACGATCCAGTACCGCGCGCCGTTTACCCGAAGCTTCGCCATCGAGCTGGCCAATGGTTGTCTTCCCGGCTATGCCTGCACGGCCAAAGCATATGCTGCGGGCGGCTATGAAACCGGGGCACCCCTCCTGACCGCCAAGTCAGGCGAAGTAATGGTGGACGCCGCCGTTGACTTGCTGTACGAAACGAAGTGTTGAACCGGACCGGAAAACGATCCCGCCGAGCGTGACTCGGCGGTGATCGAGATTGCTCCCGTTAGAGCTCCGCCGGTCCCGCCCCCCAGCGTGCGCACGGGATAGACTCTTGCAAAATAGGTGGGGTCGGGCTGGTCGTTTGCGGCCACTTGTTGGGCCTTATCTTTTTTTTAGGTCATACTAGGTTCATCGATGCTAAGCAAGCAGGAACAGAAAATCATCAGGCAGGCCGCCTCGCGCCACGGGCGACGTAAGACGGGACTGTCGCTGTCCGAAGGACTCCGATGCTGCCGGGAGTTGTTGCGACACAGGCCCACGTCCATCGAGCGAGTTGTGGCGACCCCACAGTTTGCCGAGAATGCTGTCGGACACCGATTCTTGACCCAATGCGGCCGGCACGGATTGGAACCGGCCATTGTCGACGCCAAAACCTTATCCCGCCTTGCCGCCACCGAAAACCCGCAAGGCGTGATCTGCCTGTTCACGCCGGCCGACCCGCAAAAGCCATCCAGCGCCCCCAGGGATCCCTTCGTCCTCGTGCTTGATCAACTCCGGGAACCGGGGAATGTCGGGACGATCTTGCGGACCGCGTGGGCGGCGGGGCTGCATGAACTGTGGATCACAACGGGCACCGTGGATGTCTACGCTCCGAAAACGATCCGGGCCGGCATGGGCGCCCAGTTCGCGCTGGACATTCGGCGGGTGGACGACTTGAAGGATGCGCGGGAACACCTGCAAAACCGTGACTTCCGCCGCCTGTGGGTGAGTTCTCCAAGAGACGGACTATCCTGTTATGCACCTGAGTTCGACCTGACGGCGAGTGGTCTGGTCATCGGCAATGAAGCATTCGGATCGGATCTCGCCGGCCCCGGCATCACCCCCGTGACAATTCCAATGCCCGGAGACGCGGAATCGCTGAACGCCGCCCAGGCAGCTACCATTCTACTGTTCGAAGGAGTAAGACGCGGAGTTCTTGGGCAGAAGAAAACGACATCCTTCACACGGCGCGCCTGAGGATAAACGGTTTGTCCAAGTTTGTTCTCGAAAAAAGTACACTTTCTTGACA
This sequence comes from Minisyncoccota bacterium, assembly GCA_021734725.1. Taxonomy (GTDB): domain Bacteria; phylum Verrucomicrobiota; class Lentisphaeria; order Oligosphaerales; family MVZH01; genus JAIPIM01. Next base: position 2,872 of record JAIPIM010000068.1, read on the forward strand.
CAGCCAGGAGGAAGAAAATGACTATACGACTATCCACTTTTTCCGCGGACGCCACGCCACCGCTTGGGCATCCCCTGTGCAACGGCAATGTACCGTCCGCCATCAAGGTCATCGACCGGCTTTCCGCTCGAGGCATTGTGCTCGTTCCCGAGGGGCAGGCGCCTATCGTCTTATGCACGGTGGACTGGGTGTCCGTGAATAACGAGTCGCACGACCTCTGGCGGGAAACACTGGCCGAGGCTGCCGGCACGACCGTCGATCGAGTCAGCGTACACTGCACGCACCCGCACGATGCACCGGGGTCGGACGCAGCAGCTCAACGGCTTCTGGATGAGGTCGGCATGGAAAAAGCGATCTTCGATGCGTCGGTCCAGGAACGCGTTCTTCATGACATACACAACGCAGTGGTTCAGTCGCGGGAGAGGATGCACAAGATTACCCACGTGTCCTTGGGTAAAGCCAAGGTCGAGAAATTTGCTTCCTCCCGCCGGCTGATCGGGTCCGACGGCAAGGTGCAGCACGTGCGGTACAGCCGTTGCGGCGATGAAACCGTTCGCGCTCGCGAGGAAGGATTGATTGATCCCTTTGTCCGAGTTGTCGGCTTTTGGGAAGATGACCGACCGAAAGCTGTCTTGAGTTATTATGCGTCGCATCCCCAGAGCTTCTATTCCACCGGCGGCATCAGCAGCGACACGGCGGGACTGGCCCGTGGTCTGCGTGACGCGGCGGTCCCGGAGGCCATGCATGTTTACTTCTGCGGTGCCGGCGGCAATGTCGCGGCGGGCAAGTACAACGATGGTTCACCAACAAACCGTTTTCGACTGGCCGAGCGTCTTGCCGACGGCCTGGAGCGGGCCTGGGATAATGCCGTTAAGCTTCCCGTGAAAGCTCAGGACGTGGAATGGAGGGTAACGGAAGTGGACATACCCCCGTCCGCGGCCATGGCGGACACCGAGGCTCTTCGCAAAGAAATGGAGGATCGCGACGCCGCGTTCTATCGACGCACCATGTCGGCCCGGAAACTGGCGTTTGCGGACCGTTGTAGAAACGGGACCCCTTATCCGTTGACCTGCCTGCGGCTGGGCGATGCGCGTATTCTCCATACACCGGGTGAACTGTTTGTGGAGTACCAGATTGCGGCGCAGGCGTGTCGGCCAGGCGAGTTTGTGGCAGTGGCGGCCTACGGTGACTGTGGCCCCGGATACATCGGGACAAAAGCGGCTTATGCCCAGGGCGGATACGAGTGCGATCCACGCCATGCACGCGTCGCGCCGGAAGTCGAAGACGTTTTTATGGATGCTGTCCGGGAACTGCTGGCCAACTGAGGGCAAGAATGAAAAGTCTTAAAAATGACTTCGTAGCTTCCTACATATTTCACAAGATAGTACAAGTTTTTGGAAAATCATTCAATTGCAGTTTGCCGGAATGATCTGTAAAATGAGACAATCTTCTAAGGGCAAGGTCAAAACTTCCATGGACAAAACGAAATGTTGTCTGTTACTGGGTATCTTGTGCGCATGTACTTTCTATACTCACGCCATGGAGAATACGATGAAAGAACACAGTGCTTTCTATCCCCGGCCGCTTATCGAGAATGTTCGGCGGAACATTGGCGGCCAGGAGTGGGGAGAAGAACTTCGTGACGCCGTGGTGGAGGCGGCCAAACCCTGGGCGCAGCGGGATGACGAAGCTCTTTGGAACCTGATGTTCGGCCCGACCATTTCGCGCTCGTGGATGGTCTGGTCAAACGGTCATTGTCCGGCGTGCGGGAAACCGGTCCCCATGTACAACTGGGAAATCGACGCCCTGCAGCGCCCCTGGAAAGTTCGTTGCCCGCATTGTGGGGAGATATTTCCCAAGAATGATTTCCATGCATTCTACACGTCCGGGCTGGACGAGCATAGCGTGTTCGCTCCCGCGCGCGCCGACCGTTCGTTGTTGGTCAACGCCGAGCATCCCGATCCGGATGACCCGCTGCACAAATTCGGCGTGGACGACGGCGAAGGGTATGTCGAGGGGAACAACCGATGGCGGTTCATCGGTGCGTATCTGATCTACGGCCAATGGAAGCAGGCGATTCTTGGCGGCATCAAGAAATTGGCGGCCGCGTACGTGCTTACGGGGGAGCGACGGTACGCCCACAAGGCGGCTGTCATGCTCGACCGGGTCGCCGATTTGTATCCGATGTTTGATTTCAAAAACCAGGGCCTGGTATACGAGACTTCAGGACACGCGGGATACGTTTCCACGTGGCACGACGCATGCGAGGAAACACGGGAACTTGCTTTGGCGTACGACCGAATCTACGCCGGAATCGAAGGCGACGAGGAGCTGGTCCGCTTCCTTCAAACAAAAGCGGAACGTTTCACCCCCGCCAATCCGAAAAACAGCATTGCCGAAATTCGCGCCAATATAGAAAACCGTATTCTGCGCGATGCATTGGCGAATCAGCACAAGATCCATTCGAATTACCCGCGTAAGGAGATCGCCGCGGCGGTGATGAAGGCCATCCTGGAGTGGCCCGACAACCGACATGAGGTGCTTGGCATTATTAACGGTTTCATGCAACGAGCTACGGCGGTTGACGGTGTCACCGGGGAAAAAGGTCTGGCAAACTATTCGGCGTTCGGCCTGCAAAGCATTGCTCTCTTCCTGGCCGAGTGGGATCGCGCGATTCCAGGGTTCCTGGACGAAATCTACAAGCGCTGCCCGCGACTGCATGACATGTATCGTTTTCACATTGATACGTGGTGTCTGGGCAGCTATTATCCATTGTCGGGTGATACGGGATGGTTCGCCAAAAAGATCGACCGGTACCAGGGGGTCCGCTTCCGAAGGTTCGGTCTTGAGGATGACTACAGCCACCAGGACGGCGTGCTCGCGCCGTCCATGTACACTTTCATGTGGCGTTTATACGACCTGACAAAAGACCCCGCGTTCGCCCAAGTGCTCTACCTGGCCAATGATCGCACTGCTGAAGGACTGCCCCACGATCTCTTTATCGCGGATCCAAAGCCCATTCGCGGCGGCATACACAAGGTTGTCGCCGAAGAAGGCGAATATCCTGCACTTGGCTGCGTCAACAAACAGGAATGGCATCTGGCCATCTTAAGGTCGGGAAAAGGAGAGGACAAACGTGCCGCCTGGCTGGATTACGACTCCGGTGGCGCGCATTACCATAAGGACGGCATGAATCTCGGCTTGTTTGCCCGCGGGCTCGACCTCATGCCGGAGTTCGGCTATCCGCCGGTGCAGTTTGGGGGATGGGGCTCGCCGAAAGCCCGCTGGTACACAATGACCGCAGCCCACAACACAGTGGTCGTGGACGGCAAAGACCAGTCCCCGGTCAACGGTCGGACGACATTATGGGCTGAAGGCAAACGTTTCCAGTGCGTGCGAGCATCCGCGCCGAAGATGATCGGCGGCTTGCAATACGAACGAACCGTGGCCACGGTTGGCCTTCCGGGCGGGGGATTTTATGTGCTTGACATTTTTCGCGTGGTGGGCGGTCGGGATCACGCCAAGTTCTTCCACAGTCACTTCGGGAGGGTCAGCACAACCGGACTGACGCTGGAAGACAGCGAACCCTATGGTCACGCCACCCAAATGCGGAATTTCCGGGTCGATCCGGCGGCCAAACCGGGCTGGCATGCCGATTGGGATATTGAAGATCGCTACGGAATTTTGTCGGAGGGGACCCCGCTGGGAGTACGTTATACGGACCTGACCGCCACGGCGCAGGCCGGTACGGCGAAAGCATGGATTTCGTACGGCGGGTACGGCGCCGATATTACCAAGCAGGCCTGGATTCCACGTCTGATGGTGAGGCGCCAGTCCACGTCAGCTCCGCTTGCTTCGACATTCGCGGCCGTCATCGAACCGTATGGAGACCGGCCCCGTATTAATGCAATACGGAGATTGCCCTTGACCGATACCGGAGGGGTCCCTTGTCCGGATACGAATGTGGCCGTCGAAGTGACATTCGACAACGGAAGCAGCGACCTGCTGGTGGCCGCCGACGTGGAGAATCCACTGGGATTAACCCCATGCCCCGGCATGTCGGGTAAAGCCCTTGTGCAACCCGATTGGCGGGTACAGGTTAATGGAGAGCTTTGCATGATCCGTCGAAACGCCGGCGGCGACGTTACTCGGATTGCCCTCTGCAAAGGCACATCCGTGAACGTTGACAAGCTCGTGCTTGACCTGTCAGGCAAGCCTGAGTTTTTTGAAATCGTTTCCGGGGCGGAAGGCTGGCGTGTCGTGGCCGGCCCCGCGGAGGCGCTGCAACGGATTGGCGATACCGAACCTTTGTGGTGAATAATGGCTCGCTAATAAAGGAGATCCGTGATGCCTGGGAAACAACACGTAAAAAACAAGCTTTGGTCGGGAGACGTGAAGCGTGTACCGATCCCTCCCGGACGGGACCCGTTTGTCAATACGCCGTTGCTGGCGCTGGGACCCGGCGAGGATGGAGTCGAACGATTCTGGATCAGCACGTGGAACGCGAATGTAGGATGTCTGGCCGCCTTGGTCACGGCAACCGGAAAATCGCGAATCTATCGCTTCGGAGACAAGCGTCACGGGGGATTCTACAGTGCGGTCCAGGAGGATGCCGACACGCTGTGGTTGTGCGGCAACCTGTCACGTGTGCTCCGCTTTTCTTTGTCCAGCGGTGACTTCGAGGAATTCGAGACGGGCGCGCCGGAAGCATTGGTTTTTCAAGGCATGGCACTGGATCGGCAAACGGGGACACTGTTCGCGCTCGCACACTATATCCCGGAGACAACGGTCATCGGGTTTTCCTTTGATACACGTCGTCGTGAAACCGTGACCATCCACAGAGATATTGCGGCCGACAAGTACATGCGTTTTCACTTTCCGAATGGGGACGGCAGCTATACGTTTGTGCTGCACACGCCCGGCGAGTCTCTGCTGCGCTGGAATCCGCGAGATGAAACACTGGCGGTAACCCGGCTCACCGAAAAACGCGATGCGCATTCGATGAAAGGAGGGACCACGTATCGGCTCGTTGACGACGACAACGGACGATTCTACTTCCCGGGCCGTGGCTGGTACGACCCTCGGAACCGCCGGTTCACGGAAGACGGCCCGCGACCCGAACAGGACATGACCTGGTTCAGACGAATCGGCCAGATCGCATGGGGCGGCGACACAGAGTGCGGCAACCTCGACATTGGCCGCTGGGATATGGATACCGGAGAGGTGCGAGTGTTGTGCACCGTTCCCGACAGTACGCTGCACGGCGCGAACGTGACCTCGGGCGGAAAAATCGTCGCCGTTAATAAGGATGGATTCTTTTATCGCTTTGACGGCGACACCGGCGTCTTGGAAATGTCCAAACGCCTGGATACCGACTCGATTGGGCATGTCGACTGCATCCGGCGTATTGACGACGAGCACCTGCTCGGTACGCCGTTCATCACCCAGCGTTTCTGGGAAGTCAATGTAAAAACCGGGGAGGGCTACGACTGCGGGCGAGCAGCACCCGGCGGTGGGGAGATCCTCAGAACATGGAAGATCGGGGGGATGGTGTACATGGCGGCCTATACGGGAGCGGAGTTGGTGGAGTACAACCCGGCGGAACACCCGCATTTTCCCGAGAACCCGCGCGTCGTGGCCGCTCCGCCACACGCCATGCGTCCCGTGGCATCCGCCGACGATGGACGCCATATTTACTACGCCTGCAGTCAACCATACGGGAATCTCGGCTCAACGCTCACGACGTACGATACTGAGACCGGAATGGCTTCATACAAGGTCAATCCCCTCCCTGACCAGCAGATCGTCAGCCTCTGCTACGACCCCGTTACAAAAAGCATGCTCTGCGGAACAACCATGCACGCGGATTGCCGGAGCTGTACGCCGTCCTCGGACCAATGCTGGTTTGCCCGCATCGACCCCGAAACACTCGACATAACCGAAAAGGCGCCGGCACCGGATGGAACGACTGTTGCCGTCGTGGAAGGCCCCCTGGGGGACGGCACGTTCCTGTGCACCTGCAACAATCAGGCGAACTGGCGCGAGTCCGCATGGTTTGCGCTCGAGGACGGACCGATTCGGGTTCCGGAGAGAGAGACTATGCAGGCGCTGCCGGAGGAAACCGACCTGTTCGTTTACGCCGACAAGCCGGGCTACTTCATTGTGCGGCGAGGATCGCGCATCGAGGTCTGGGATATGCGGAAGAAAGCATCAGTATTACTGCTGGCCGATTCATTCGACGGGTATGCCGTGAAGGTACAGGACGATTCGGTGTATCTCCTTTACCCGCTTGACATCGAAATACTGGAAGGGTGCCTTGCGGAACTGAACTAAAAGCTTGCGGGAAGTAAAATAACGGAGTCTCTATCATGACGGAAAAGACCGGGGAAAACGACCAGGCATCAGCGTCCACGGACCGGAACAGAAAACCCGACAGTATCACGCTTGCCGCGCGTGACTATCATGCGGTCTATCATGGCGTGGAAACCTGCGTCATTGAATCCATTGAGGAACTCTCGGGCAATGAGGTCGGCGTCAGGATTAACGTTGCCTCGCCGGCGGATACGTTTTCGCATTTTCTTTGCGCGAGGGAGGGCGAAGACTTCGAGAAACTGCGGAACAACGCGATTGTCGCTCGTTTTGTCGAAAGCGACGAGCGGCAGGATTTGAATGTCACGCTGAAACCCGTGTTTAACAATCAGTCGGAATCCGCCACCTACGCGATCAATGTCAGGTATCTGTCGACCGGTTTCTATCAGGCACAGAAGATGACGGGACACCCGCATATCATTGCCATCGACACGGAACCCCGCCTTCATATCGGCGCCGGGCCGGTCGACGAGTGGGTGCTGAAGACGCCGACACCGGAGGAAAAAGCGTTCGCCGCCAAGCAGTGGGGCGATTTGGTGGCCGCGCAAGACAGCCCATACGAACGGGCCAAAGTCCTGGCGAAAGCGCTCATGCACGACCTTTGGCCGCACAGCGGTTTCCCTTCCGATGCGATGAAGGTATCCCCATTCGAGCAGTATGAGCGCATGGTCTCCGGTCAGGACAAGGGATACTGTGCAAACTTCGCCGCCATTTTTGTGTGCGCGTGCAATGCCTTGGGGATCCCCGCCCGGCAAATTCATATCGGCGAAATTTACGACAGAATTCAGAATAGAGACAAATACGGCGAGCCCGGCTTGATCATCCAGGGCGGGTCACAGCATTCCGTTCCGGAAATTTTTGACGAACAGCTGGATCAATGGGTCTGGATGGATCTGCGGTACTACGCGCTGGGCGCCTGGATTGACGATTTCGGACCGCTGACGCTCACTGAATTCCACCAGTTCATCAACCACAACGTTCGACGGAAAAAGCTCAAACTCCTGATCTACGACATGGATAAAAAAACAGAGACGTTGCTGCCGCTGGATGAATGTCCGAAGCAGGAGTGGCATTGCTTCACCGGATGGGCGACCACAATGACATACACCCTGAATCCGTAATTCAGGATACACGTATGAGTGCACTACAAAAAGTACGGCTTTGGCGGAAACAACGCATAATACGCCTTCAGACGTCGTGGGTTTCAGTGTTCAGGTGTCAGGTTTCAGAAGGCACAAGTACCAGCCCCCTGGATGGTTGAGAGTTTATTCCTGAAACCCGAAACCTTGGATTACGGCCAAATTGAGTTTTTAGAGTAGACCTGAATCCGTGAATTGTCCGTAGTTCTGTAGATGTTTTCAAGGCAAGCCGCCGCTGTACTTTGTACCGCAAGGCACAGGCTTGGAAGCAGATGCAGTGCTACGGACAATCCCTTGCGGGAAAACAACCGGCAAAAATGCCCGTTACCCAACGGGTTAAGGCCCTGTTCTTGTGTAAGTTGTTTGCATGCAAGATAAAGGTCTTTTTTGCCGGTTGTTTTCTCACGGATTCAGGGTAGACTCACGTATGAACATTCAACGACGGACACAGGCATCCCATGGGATCCATTGGGATGAAAGATTAGGGTAAAGATTACGGCGAAAGATTACGGTTTTGAAGCGTTTTTACCTTCATCTTTACCGTAATCTGGGATCGCTGTGAACGAGGGAGCACCATAATGAATCCTGACGATCCCGCATTCACGCAAAAACTTGCCGATGCAACAACGTTTCTGGAAAGCCCTTGTCTCCCGGACATCGAGACGCCGATGAGTCGTCGCTACATGACGCTCTTGCAGGCATGGGTCCCCTTTGCTCTGGAGTACTTCGAGGAGTGGCCGGTGCGTCCAAACTGCGGTCATTTTTTCGGCGGTGTCCTGTGGTACGGCAGCGAGACGATTCACCCGCTGTTTGTCCTGGCCGCCGTGATGTCGTCGCCGGAATACAATCCCGATGTTACGGGGCACTCCCGCGACGATCTCGCGGCAATTGCGATTAAAGCTCTGCGCTATGCCTGTTTTACCCATGACACGGGGCCCGCGGATTGCGTGCGTCCGGAAAAAGGGTTGGGACCCGAGCACCTGGGCGGCACAAAGTGGGGCGAACGCGGGCAAGGATTTTTCCGCGAGAGCCAATGCGGGCGGAACGTAGCGCATCTCGTTCTGACCGCCGTTATTCTACGTCGCTGGATCGACGAGGAAACGTGGATGATGGTGGCGGCTGTCTGCGCGGATTACCTGGGGCGATTTGCGGACATGCCGCCAAAATCCGGCATCTACAATGACACGCAGGCGGAAGAGAATGCGTGGACGGCATTGGGGTTGACGGCCGCCCGACTGTTCCTGCAAAGGGATCCCTCGGCGGGAATGTGGGAACAGGCAGCGCGGCGCTGGATGTTCCGTGCCGCCACCGCGCCCCAGGATATGCAGGATCACCGAATTGTTGACGGTGACAAAAGCATAGCCGAATGGTGCGGCAGAACATTCACCCTGCTCCCGGATTTCATGGCCGAGAACCATGGCATGGTGCATCCCACCTATACGGCCGCGGCAATCGGTCTCACGGGATGTACCGCGAACCTCTATCGCATGTTTGGCGAACACGAACCGGAGCAGTGTGCCTGGCATCACCGCCGTGAGATTTACGAAAACCTCAAACGATTGGCTGACCCGTACGGTATGTACCATCCAGTCCAGGGCATGGACTGGCCCTACATAATACCCTCCGGGCTCTCTTTTGTACACGGGTTCGCCCGCCTGTACCTCAACGATCCGGACGCCGCGCATTACGAAAACACGGCTCTGACATTGATGGAAAAACTATTCCAGGGTAACAACGGTCGAATGTACGATCCTGACATTATCGCATACTGCCGCAACCAGCAGGACCACATGCTCCTGTGGGAAAGCCGAATCTTCTCGTTGGCCAACATCTATTTTGCCCACCGCCTGTGCGCGGCGCAACCGAACGCTCAACCCACGCCGCCGACGCAACTCGCCGACAAGTATTCAGGAGTGAAAACCTATCCGCACTCGGGTTTCGTGTTTCATCGGCATGCCAGCGGCCAAACCTCGTTCAGCTGGCGTAATGAAATCATGGCCCTCCCGCTGACCCGTGAGGGCTTGCTGACCATCGCGCCGTCACTCGGTTCGGTGCTGGGCAAGATTCAGGTCGCGGAGTTTGCGGCCAGTCAGCGGGTGGAATTCGTCAACGTGAATGACCGGGAATCCGGATTCGCGGCTGTCATGCGTGTTCTGCTTCACGACGAAAGCATCCAGCAGGATGTGCTTTTGGCATCCCTCCCGGACGGGCGCCTGGTCTGCCGCGAACATTTCCGCGCCCTGAAACCCTGTACCGTCGAACGAGTCGCGCAAGGTTTCCTGGAAATTATGAACGAGACCTTTGCGGAACTCAAAACCAACTGCGTTGGACACCGGACGCTGTACACCCCCGAAAGCGAGTACACGTTCCCGAGTGTGGTCAAACCGACCGCGGACGAGGACAAAACCGTGGAATTCCAAAGTCCCGGATGGCTCAACATCGACGACCGGATGGGACTGGTCATCGCATCGTCCGAGCACCGCTCCCGCTATCATAACCGCCACTTCTTCAAGCCCTATCGCGCGGTGAGCGACGAGTTGTTCCTCAACCTGCGTGAAGAGCCTCGATGCTATGCGGAGGGTGACTCTATCGCGGACATTGAATTCATGCTGTGTCCGGAGCAGGAACACCGCGCGACCGCCGCCGAGACCCTGATGCCGGCGGTGGATTCGCCGGCCGGCGGCTGGGGGATCCTGGCCAATCGCACGCTTGTCGCAGGCTCTTTCGATGCGCCTTCAGGCCCCCTGTCATTGACGTTTCCCCGGGGTGAGGACGTGCCTGTTTTCCCGGGAACGACGCAGTTGCGGAAGGATCGCGTAGTGTACGAAACCGACCTTCCCAAAGGCCACGGCACATACTTTGAACCGCTGGCTTTTATTCGCACTGACGAAACAGTAAGCATGGCGGCCATGCCGAACGGTCAATTATACGCTACGAATTCCGAATCGCGACAGGCATCGGTTTCCCTTGACCGCCGGTCCATCAAAAAATCGTTTTCGGTAAAGCCAGGCGAAACCGTACTACTCTGATCCAGTCGTCGACCCCAACGGCTTAAACCACTACAACGTATTGCTGCTTGGCAAGTTTCAGTCTAAACATGGAAGCACCAGAAACGCAAAAAGGATGATCCCATGGTAGAGACTCTTCCTCTCATTTCCCTGCCCGGCGAACTGAGGTCGGGACGAACTGACAACATGGAGGTTTCTCTCTCCGGGGACCGCGGGCAAATCCTGGCTTTCAAGAAGCCGGCCACACCCGACCCGTTCGTCAACGCGCAACTGACATCCGTCGGTGCCGATGCCGAAGGGCGCGAGCGGTTTTTCATCTCATGCATTTGCGGACAGGCGGGTTCGGCCAGTTTCCTGCTGACGGAAGCGGGGGAATACACAACGTATGCCTGGGACGATCTCACGTGCGTTTATGCTGTGGCACCGGAAGCTGGCGATTGCCTATGGCTCGCCGGCGGCTCGAACAAGGTGTTCACGCACCTTTGTCTTTCCTCCGGCCAGTGGGAAATCTTTCCCGTCGAGGGTGGCCGGTTCATTACCGCGGGCATGGCGCTGGACTGGGACACCGGGAAGCTGTTCTGCGGTGGGCAAACCGAACTGGTTTCGTTCGATACACGTTCGCGGCAAACAGTCCGTTTATACGGGCAAGCAGAGAAGCCGCCGGACAACTTCCTCTACGATCACTGGCGACTCCCGGACGGTTCCTACGGGTTCATCCTGGAGACGCCCGGCCTCTCGTTCCTGCGCTGGGACCCGAAGAAAGAGAAAGTGTCCTGGCAGCGGCTGACCGACGACAGCCGCCATCCGGCCATCGGGCTTGTTCGCTGGCTGAAATACGTGGAGAATGGTCGTATTTACCTGCCCCATTTCGGTTGGCTCGACGGCATGACCGGCGACATCACGCCGCACGAGCGCCCGCCCG
>JAIPIM010000069.1 GCA_021734725.1 Minisyncoccota bacterium
GGGCCCGCGCGGTTTTGCCCAGGCAACAACTGCGTTGGTTGCCTGGCAACGTCTTTTTCTGATTATCCTTGCCGGCACCGTCGTCGGCCTGCTCATTCTCGATTACTACCTGACCATACTCGCGCTCAATATCTTCGTCACCATTGTGTATCTGGTGTCGTCCGCCTATCGTGCGTTTCTGATCGACGTCTCACTGCGACAGGACAGAGATATATCCATAAACCGCGCCGACTTGATACCCCCGGGCACGGATGGCTGGCCGCGTTACCTGGTTCTGGTCCCGCTTTACCATGAAGATGATATCCTGCCCCACCTCGTGCAATCTCTCAGCGAATTGGACTATCCCGACAGCCGACTGGAAATACGGCTGCTGATCGAAGAGGACGACGACAAAACAATGGCGGCAGCCCGGCAACTGAACCCCGCACGTCCATTTGTCATCTTTCCCGTACCTGTGTCCCAACCCAGAACAAAACCCAAAGCCTGCAACATCGGATTGCGTGATACCGACGCCGACTATCTCGTCATCTACGATGCGGAGGACAGACCCGACCCGGATCAACTGAAGAAAGCAGTTGTCGCCTTTTCACGCGTACCCAAGAACGTGGCATGCATCCAGGCTAAGCTTAATTTCTACAATTCCCATCACAATTTTCTGACCCGTTGTTTCACCGCTGAATACGCCACATGGTTCGACCTCTGCCTGCCGGGCCTGGATTTCCTGAAGGCCCCCATCCCCCTGGGCGGAACATCCAATCATTTCCGATTGGATATTCTAATCAATCTTGGAGGATGGGACGAATACAATGTCACTGAAGACTGCGACCTCGGCCTGCGGCTCTTCTACAACGGATGGCGGACCCGCATACTGAACTCCACCACCTGGGAGCAGGCCTGCCCGAATCTGCGCTACTGGATCAAACAGCGATCCCGGTGGGTGAAGGGATACGTGCAGACCTATCTTGTACACCTGCGGTCACCCGGAAAACTGATCGGAGGCCTGGGCATCATGAATGGAGCTCATTTTCATCTGTTGATCGGCGGAACCCCGTTCTGCCAATTGCTTAATCCCATCTACTGGTGCCTCACCTTGTTCTGGATCGTCAGCCAAAACTCGGCTTTCAGCGCGTATTTCCCCGGCCCTGTGTTTGTCATGGCCGCTATTTGCCTGTTCGTGGGTAATTTCTTCTTCGCCTATACCAGCAGCATAGCATGCGTCCAGAGGGGCTTCGGAAACTTGGCAAAATACGGCTTGCTCATGCCAATCTACTGGGTGCTTATGAGCATCGCCGCGTGGAAGGGATGCCTTCAGTTGCTGTGGAATCCCCATTACTGGGAAAAAACAAAGCACTTCGGCATTTCAAAACAGCACGACACAATGTAAAGACTTGCTCCATGCCACGTCTCGGTTCAAAAATTTGGTACGGCACCTTTTCGCAGGAAACCGATCTGCACCGTCCTCACATCCTGCCGTGGCTGGCATGGATCGCCGTTATAACGCTGGTGCTGGGGATACGCTACAGCCTCCCATTCGAATGCACCGACGCCTTGACTGTCCACCAACGCATCCTCGATTCCCTCGCGGCAGGGCAGGTCTGGGGCCGACAGGCCCTCGTCGGTACCGCCGAATTCCCGTTGCTGACTACCGCTGCCATGTTGTTTGCCGAACAACTGGGCACACTCGTCAAACTGCCCGCCGGCCATGTTCTCGTCGGAGTATCGCAAGTCTGGGCCGTCGTCTATCTGATTCGGATACCGAAAACCCCGCGGGCACGATGCCTCATCGCCACCCTTGTTCCCATCTTTTTCGCCACACCGGAATTCCGCGCCATGATATTCGCGCTGGACCCTAACTGGATTACAGCCGTACCGGCCGTCGCCGCATTCTATCACCTGACGCAGTGGTTTCGCTATAATGCACTGCGCGATGTTGTCTTGCTGGCTGTCAACGGCGGCCTCCTGGTATTCGCCGGCCCCACCGGCATGTGCATAGCCGTCGTATTTCTAATCGTCACATCAACTAGAATTCACCATATCAATGAACAATGGTCCGGCCACGATCTGCGGGGTGTCCATTTCCTCACATGGGCGCCCTTTGTCTATTGCTGCGGCCTGATACTGCTTGCCAACTGGCTCATCATGAGGGACCTCGTCTTCATCCTGCGGCACACCACAAACGCACCCCTCTCCGCTAATATCGACGAACTGCTTACCGGCACGGCGCAAGGACTCAGCACACTGCCGTGGTTGGCAGCCGCCGGGATTGTCACAACCGGACTCGGCATCTTTACCCGAAAACGAACGCTCTGTGCTTCGCTGTTCGCAACCCTGGCGGGAATCTCGCTGATTCAAGCCGTTTACGACACTCTGAACGTGCACCTCCCAGCAGGAAGGCTGATACTGGGAACACTCGGAATTGCGGCTCTGGCGACCCCCATCATGCTGTATGGCGTGAGAAAAGGCCCGCGGCTGTGGCACGGAATAGCCGCATTACTCATGATCTTGGCCGTGACCGCGGAAATCAAAGTATCGCAACATTGCTTTATCACTCATGCAAACTTGATACAACGCCACCCCCATCGTGCCCACATTACGGCATGGGTTGACAAGGCCTGGGAAGATGCTCGGATTATGGTATACGGCACCCTGACCCCGGCTATTTATTTCGACCCGAAAGAACGCCGTTTCGTCTCGCGTCTCGACTTCTCGGCCCGTAACCTGCTCTGGCGCGCCAGAGATGAACAGCTCTACCTGCTCGTGCCCCCAGCCAATGGGCGGTTCTATCCCAACCGTAACAACGCCATGGCGCGTATTCACGAACATGGCGCCCCCTGGTTATTGTTGGAGCAAACATGGCGCCCCGGATGGCAACTGTGGCGGTGTGTTGTCTTGCCAACGTCCGTGGAAAATACCGACCTCCAGACGCCGTCCAGCGACTAATGGAGCGGAAAACACGATTATTTCATCAAAGAAAAAGATGGCACACCTTGCTTAGCAACGCAACGAGTGATAACGTTAAAAAGAAATGTTGTCTCGACCGCAAGTCATCACTAACGAATGCACCAAAAGCTATGAATGAAGTCACACAACTGGCTAAACTGCAAGAGCTTGAGATCACACTGGATGAAACCAATATTCTCCATGAAAGAAATGGGCATGAGGGAATTGGCTCACTTCAACAGGACATTGATAAACTCAGGAACCGTATTCCCCCTGGCATCCTCCTGCGCTATAATAAATTACGGTCGCGCGGCCTTGCTGTCGCCGAAGAGCATAAAGGCACGTGCAGCGGCTGTCGCCTGAATATTCCCCAAGGAGACCTGAATCGCATGCGCAACGGGATCATGGATTGGGTCTGCCCTAACTGTGGACGCTTTATCGTCCTGTCAAATAAATAACAAGATATTTTCGCAAAGAGTCTAACGAGAGCCTCGACGGAAAGGTAGCGCGCCCATGTCAGGAGCGTCGAGGATCCCCCTCTGCGGCCTGTGCTGCGAGGCACGCGTGGGGGGCGACATCTTTCCGACAGGATCTAATGAAGGTTAATGCGAGGCTATGGATATAAAATCTCTTATCCCTGCGTCACACGTCCTGTTGGGACTCAAGGGCGAAACGCCACGGGATATCTTGCGAAATCTGAGCAAGCCTCTGGCTATGGACAATATTCTGTCGGACGCAGAAGCGTTCCTCGATGATGTGGAACGTAGAGAAGGCCAATTTACGACTCAGGTAGACAACACGGTGGCCCTGCCGCATGCTCGCTCAAATACGGTACGGCGACTGGCTTGTTCGGTGGGGATTGCTTCGGACCCGGGCCTGGCCTTTAATCCAACGGAAAATAATCGCTGTCGCCTGTTCTTTATGCTTGCGGTCCCAGCGTTCGCACCGACCGCGCATCTCCCCTTGCTCCAGCACTTGGCAAACTTTGCACACGATCCCGAACGGGTCGAAAAACTTCTGGACAGCACCACTCCAGCGAAAGCGGCACGGCAGATCGTACGGTTCAGAGGATGATGCGCACCGACCTCACTCTCTGGATTCAGTTATAGACGTTAAGCAAAAACACGGACATTACCGGAAGGTGCCTGAGCGTGGGACCGAAGAAAACACCGAAAACGGACACCGGACAGTGACGATTAAGAGCTATTGGCAACTGCGGGAGGCGCTTCCACCCGGCAACCACCCTCAATGCGGGAGGGCTTCCACGTCGCGATCCATGTTTTTACCTTCCGCCAAGCGTGGTCGGGTATGTACGGAACCTTCAGGTTTGCGTCAGTCGCAACCCGAGTGGCAGCCGTTCCCCTGCTAGTTCCGCGCGATAATCGGCACTTTCCTCGGTTGACACCTCCACACGCTGACACCACTCATCAGGGGCTTCATAACGTGTTAGAACACTGACCGCCTGTCGCCTCACATGGGCGCTCACGTCAAGGTCCCGCAAATCACAACGCCGACACACGTTCGCAATGGCAAAAAGAGCCATCCGCCTTTGCTGGCCCTCCGCTCCTTGAACCGCGGAGAACAAGGTCGGCAACAACGGTTCAATGCCGGCGGCGGGCACCACTGCATTGACCGGACCATGAAACAGCTGTCGGGCACCGACCCGACTGACCACCCATAAAAAATGCGCCGGCAATACATCCCCGTCCTCGAGCAGCCCACGTAAAATGCGCCTCTTCTGCTTAATGGAAAGCCGCTCAAGCGACCCGAGACAGCGCCACATCTCCCGGCTTTCCTGGGCGCCTTTTCCTTTGGGCGATACGACTGGCTTGTTCCCCGCTCCGAACAACACTTTCAAAAGGACGCTGCCCACTTGCTGCTGCTGTCCTTCACGCAATCCTCCGCCAATGCGCCGCCAACAGGTCCACCATTCCGCACCTACTTGAGCTCTGTTGCACACCAGGGGCCCGGGATGCCACACCTTCCACATCTGCTTGGTCCGCCATTCATCTCCGGCAGCACCAAATCCCGGACGCAGGCAAAACCCCGTGAGGTTAAGCCAACGAACTTCGTGCTCCGCCGTCCTGCCGCGTACAGCCGGTGTCACCAGAAGATCGTCGGCCAAAGCCCGTAGTATGCTGCCCCCCCAGTCTCTGCGCTTCACGCCAATAATGTCTTCCAGGCGGGATGCCACGTGCGGCAGCTCGGCAATGTCGGCAAACGCATCCCGCAAGGCCTCCCTGGCCTGTTTCAAGCACGCGGCGTCCACAACAATCTCCGGCGCTTCATCCGCACGAAGTGAATCCATGGACTGCTCCGCACGGAGATTGAAGGAAAGCGGATAACGGTGTTGGCCGTCCTCCGTCTCACACCACACATTCAGAGTCCCCACCTCGCTCAACACTGCACGCAATCTGACCTCAAGCTCCCTGTGAACACCTTTGCCGTAGGTCAAAACGGTCTGTAATGGCGGCAGCGGCGTAAGCTCCATACGGTCCGTAATCACATCACCGGCACGGTCGTCGAGGCGCGTGGAACTGGAATAGAGAGGAAATTGCACCGTCCGATTCGTAACCAGCCTGAATTGGTGTTCCCCCGGCGTAACAACTTTCCCCTCGTCCGTATCACGCGAAACCATACACAGTAATTCCGTCCCGTCTTCAGCCGCGACCTCGAGATAATACGACCGCGCAATCCCCCCTTTCACGCGAACACCTTCACCACGGCGCACACGCCCGTAATACGAAGCCCCGCGGGACACCGAAAGGTTCAAGTCTTGCGCCTCAAGCTCCGGCAAGGGCTTCCCAAGGCTCCCCCATTCCGCGACCACGGCGCACAGTCGTTCCCGCACTACTTGCGGGATGGTCGTGCCGCCATTAAAGAGAATACGGTCGGGTATCGCCACTCCGTTGACGAGACGGGAACCCGACACAGCGGCAGACCGCTTTAAAAACGCCAGCAAATGACGGGTCACCGCAGGTTCGGTGACGTACGGCAATCCCATGCGCCGTACTCCGGCACGGCGCAGGGGAACTTCAGCTTCCCGCGCGACCTCCGGGAAAAAACCTTCAAGAAACGTCCGCAATACATGCTCACGAGTTAGAACAGCACTGCGCACGCCACTGATTAACTTGCTGCCTGAACCAGAGACCGTCACGCGAATGTCATCAGGCGCCCGCGACGTCAACAGCGCTTCTTTGGCCATACGACATTGATGGCACAACATGCTCCATTCACGAGAGGGCAACTTGGTCCCCCACTCATGTTCGACCTCACGCGCCAATGCCATGTCAATGTTGTCTCCGCCAAGCAAGAGATGTTCGCCGACCGCCGTACGCCGCAATGTGTAGCCATCCTCGATTCGAATGAGCGAAAAGTCACTTGTCCCCCCTCCGATGTCGATAACCAGAATGCTTTCGCCAGTATTCAGGTGGTCCCGCCAGCTATCCTCATGCTGCCAGAGCCACCCGTAGAAAGCAGCAAGCGGTTCCTCCAGCAAGACTACATGTTCCAGACCCGCATCCCGCGCCGCTTTCACAGTCAATTCGCGTGCCGCCTCGTCAAAGGACGCGGGAACAGTCAGCACAACCTGTTGCTCCGACAGCACGCAATGGGTCCCCTCACGATCACGGGCATCGCTGTAACGGTGGTCCCACGCAGACCGAATATGCTCTAGGTAATATCGAGAAATATCAACCGGGGATTGGCTCCGTGCCCCAAGGTCGCCACCCCAGGGCAAGATCCCGGCAGTGCGGTCCACACCCCCGTGAGCCAGCCAGGACTTGGCTGAAGCCACCAGGCGTCCAGGAACGGCCGCCCCCTGCTCGCGCGCAAACATGCCTACCGCATGTGGCGTTTGATCGGACCAGGGAAGCTCAAGGGCTCCTTCGGGGAGCTCGTGCTCGGACGGTAAATAACAGAAGGAGGGAAGCAGAGGAAAATCGGCCACTTCACCGGCATCCGCAAGCTGCAAAATGCCGAACTGCTGAATCGCCCCCCCTTCTTCAGTATCAATAAAGCTGACCGCTGACGTCGTCGTACCTAAATCAATGCCGATAATGTAACGGGAATCAATCATACCTTTGGGTGTTTAAAGCCTCATGGTGCATGAACTCAGCCTCTCAACTCAAACTCCAGCTTCCACCGTCCCTCACCGCGCACGTCATGACACCATAACTGCAACGTACCCACCTCAGTGAGCACGGCTTCCAAAGCAACCGGCACCAGACTGCCGATTGGACTGCCGCCACACTCTTCCGCGGGCAATTCGGCCATCAAGGGCGGCATCTCCTCCAATTCGTCTCCGCGCCAACTCTCCAGCACACTTCCCGCCGCGTCATCCGTTCTAACCGTACTCGAAAAAAAACGAAACTCTGTCTGCTCGCCGACCACCAACCCAAGCCCCTCGGCCGGCACGTCCACACTGCTGCCTTCCTCCATACCAAACGGAACCACACACAAAGCTTCCACGGATGGCGCAAATCCCGGAACGGCCGGCATCGATGATTCAACCCCAATATAATACGAGCGCGAACTGCCGCTCTTGATACGCACCCCGCCAATGCGCTGGACGTTGCCATACCAGGCAGAACCCACGGCCACCCCAAGGTCCGCGTCGGGCTCCGTCAATACGGACATATCCACAGAGGTGTCCTCGCGCCATTGCCCCAGAACATCCACCACCCGCTGGCGTAAGACCTCTGACTTCATGACACCGCCATTGAAGAGCACCGCATTGGGCAATACCGGCCTGCCATCCGCGTTATGACCGCCGTGCCGAACAATAAAGGAGGCTAAGTGCTTGGTCGTTGCGGGATCGGACGCATAGTCCAAGCCAAAGGACCGCAGGCCAACCTTGCGGCGCTCTTCGGCCTGCTCGTCTATGGCGCACAGCGGGAAAAAACCATCCACCAGAAGTTCTCGCATCTCTGACGTGCTGATTTCCACGGATATCGCACCACCTACGACACCCGTCCCACGACCAAGCACGGTCAACTTCTGCACCCCTTCCTCGGATCGCCGTTCAAGCCGTTCTTTGGCCGCCCGGCAGGCATGCGCCAACCCCGCCAACTGATACCCGTCAAGTTGCTTCCCCTGTTCCCGCTCGATCTTCGCGGCCATGCCATACGCCAACGTCAAATCCATATTGTCCCCGCCCAGAAGAATATGGTCCCCGACAGCAACCCGTTCCAACCCGAGACGCCCATCGGCCGCGGTGACAGTGATGAGGGTGAAGTCAGTCGTGCCACCACCAATGTCACACACCAGAATGACATCTCCTTCCGAAACGTAATCCCGCCAGGCATCCCCCCGGTCATGCAACCAGGCGTAGAACGCTGCCTGCGGCTCTTCCAGAAGACGGACACCCAACCCCGCCTGAGCCGCGGCCCCCGCTGTCAACTCCCGCGCCACTGCGTCGAAAGATGCGGGCACGGTCAGGGACACATCCTGCTGCTCGAGTCGCAACGACGGGTCGTCCCCCGCCATCGAATAATTCCAGGCATCACGTAAATGCTCCAGAAATAGTCGCGAGGCATCCACCGGAGATACCTGCCGCGGAACCGGACGACGATCCCACGGCAGCGTGGCCGCGCGTTTGTCTAAACCGTCTACGCACAACCAGGATTTAGCCGAACTGACAATCTTCCCGGGCACTTTGCCCGCCAGATCACGGGCATACGCACCGACAGCATAATCACGCCCCCCTTCCGCCCATGGCAAACTGAGCACCGCCGGGTCAATTTCGTGCTGCTCGGGGAGGTACAGAAAAGACGGCAACAGAGGTAATGCCTTAACTTCCCCACGGGCCACCAACTGCGGTATATGGAAAATACTAACGCCACGCTCACCCTCCGGAACCGCTGTATCAACGTAGGTCAAGGCACAATTCGTCGTGCCGAGATCAATGCCAACAATAAACCGTGAGTCGTGATTCATGGGTGTATCCAAACGTCTACAACTCCACTTCCGCTGGGCAGATAATCGCCGGATCGAGTTTGGCATGGCGCTCGGGAAAATCCACTTTCGTCACCTTCCAGCCCCCATGCTGAAGGGTCCCCTTAAAGGGGGGATCGCCACGAACGTTTCCAGTCAGTCGAATCGCACCGGAATCGAAGCCTGGGGGAATGTCAACAGGTTCGCCCTCGCCCCGCTCGTCAACCGGCGAAACACCGAAGTTGTCGTCCAGCACCTTGCGGCATCCAGTATGGATCTGACGTACGGCCGCACCAACCTGTTCGTCGCCGTACACATCGATGTCCTCCTTCAGAAAATCAATGAGACGTCCTTCTCGCTGCAAAAGCACAAGCGTATACACGGCGTCCGGTAAAATGCCGGCGTCTTCCGTGTGCTCGGCATCCGGCGCAGCTTGCGTCACCTCTCCCCGGCTCGGCTTCTCCCATGCCAATGCCAGGTCGCCGGAAAACAAAATCTTCCAAAATGCCTTACAAGCCGTCATAAAACGTCGCATAGCGTATCCTCCCATGACAACACAAACCGTGCATTAGCGGCTGGCCCACAGCATGCCACGCTGGACGATCTCGAGAGCCTCAGGAACGTCAAAGTCCTTGTACGTATGACCGAAGGAGGCGTAGAACACGCGCCCCTCGCCCCACATGCGAGTCCATACCGCCGGCATCACGCAACCGTTCTCGAACGTGGTCGTCGCCAACACATTATTGGACGGATCCACATGCAGGTAATACTGCTCGGTGTCCGTCATCGTAAAGTCCTCAATCCCTCCTGTAATCTCATGATCCGAGTTGGTAATCGTGACGTCGTAGGATGGTATGCACCCACCCGGATGCGCCACCCACTGCCCGCCGGTCATCCACTGATAGTTCGTATGCTGCCGAAAAGAATCGCACATACCGCCGTGAAACCCGGCAATGCCGACACCTGCGGCAATCGCATCCAGTAGGCCCGATGCCTGCTCGTTGCTTATGTCCCCCATGGTCCACATCGGCACGATAAGGTCAAGCCCCATCATCGTCTTACGGTCCGTGTAGGTATCCAGTGTGTTCGATACCTCGACGTCGTAGCCCCGCGACTCGAGCCACGGAGCAAACACGTCGGCACATTCTTTCGGTGTATGACCGTCCCAACCGCCCCACACAATTAATGCATTCTTACTCATTACGCTCTCACTTTTATGGTTAGCGAATCTCACATAGGTAAATGTACGTCTTCCGCCCCAAGCTCGGGTTCTGACAAACCGCGCGGGGCCGTCAAATATATTCGTTCAGCATGTTTTCAAGCAATTCCTGGCGCCCGCTCTGAAGCTCAGGTTCGCCAGTCTCGAGTATGTACTTCTCCAGGTCGGCAAACCCAACTTGCCCCGTCTCGATCCTGGCGCCGATCCCTGTCTCCCAACCGGCATAGCGCTTGCGTACGGCTCCTTCAAATTTGCCGTCGGCAATCATCTTGGCAGCATTCTTCAATCCCCGCGCAAACGCGTCCATGCCACCGATGTGCGCGTGGAAAAGATCATCCGGGTCAATCGATTGCCGCCGGATGTGCGCGTCAAAATTGAGCCCCCCCGGGCTGAATCCACCGTTGCGCAGGATGATATACATGGTCAGCGTCGTGTCGTAAAGATCGGTCGGGAATTGATCGGTGTCCCAGCCAAGAAGCATGTCACCGCGGTTTGCGTCCACGGACCCCAGCAGACCATTCAGCGCCGCGTATTCCAGTTCATGCGGAAACGTGTGCGCCGCCAGCGTGGCATGGTTCGCTTCGATGTTCAGCTTGAAATGATCCACCAGGTCATAGTTCTGCAAGAATGCATGGCAGCTGCCTGCATCAAAATCATACTGATGCTTGGTCGGCTCCTTTGGTTTGGGCTCGATATAGAACTGGCCGTCAAATCCAATTTCTTCTTTATAGTCCACGGCAAGATGCAGGAAGCCAGCCAGATGATCGAGTTCGCGTGCCATATCCGTGTTCAATA
This sequence comes from Minisyncoccota bacterium, assembly GCA_021734725.1. Taxonomy (GTDB): domain Bacteria; phylum Verrucomicrobiota; class Lentisphaeria; order Oligosphaerales; family MVZH01; genus JAIPIM01. Next base: position 10,889 of record JAIPIM010000069.1, read on the forward strand.
GTGTTTCATACCCTTCACGACCACCCCAGAATGTGTAGCCCTGACCACCCAAACGGTGCGTAATCTCCATCGCTTTTTTGACTTGGCAGGCAGCGTACGCAAAGACGTCGGGCGACGGATTTGTAGAGGCGCCGGCAAGAAACCGCCGGTGGGTAAAGGCGTTGGTGGTCCCCCACAGAAGCTTCACCCCAGTATCGTTCTGCAGAGATTCCGCCAAGTCCACAATTTTATCCAGCCGTTTGTTCGTCTCGGCAAGATCGTCGCCTTCAGGCGCAATATCGCGATCATGGAAACACCAGAAATGAACGCCTAGTTTGGTGAAAAACTCAAACGCCGCCTGCATGGTATTCTCGGCAACTTTCATCTCGTTGCGAGCATCGTTGTAGGACCGAATCATGGTATCACCACCAAACGGATCACTGCCCAGATTCTTGAACGTATGCCAGTAACAGACAGCAAACCGAAGGTGCTCCGCCATTGTCCTGCCCATTACCACTTCGTCCGCATTGTAATGCTTGAACGCAAACGGATTATCGGACTCTGGACCTTCGTACGCTATTTTCTGGACGTTCGGAAACCATTCTTTCATTGTATATAACTCCTTCCAGCAATGAATGTTAACCGCACCCAACAGAGAGTCTTTTTGGCCGCATTTAAAGTACGTATAAGTGTATCATGGCAAGCATAACTTTCAATCCAAGGCAAAACAACCCGTCTGCCACTCATCCCGCACCTTGGAAGACCGTTCCCGCAAACCACGGCTGATAAACGTTTCACGCACCTCTTCGTACTGAGACTTCAGTATACCCGAAAGTATCAGAAACGCCGCATCGTTCGACCGATCTAAGACGCTGACCAGCCTGTCAGCGTGCGTTATCAAAACCGGCGCCAGTATGTTGGCCACCACCATGCGAAAGGAGCAGCGCAGCGTCACCGTACCCAGGTCCGCACAAAATACACGCACATCGGGTGCACCGGCCCGTGTCAGATTGCAGCGCGCAATACACGCTGCATCTGCATCATGATCGAACGCAACCACGGGAGAGTATCCCAACTTGGCCGCAGCCAGCGACAGTATCCCTGAACCGCATCCCGCGTCCAGCAAGGATACAGACCCAACCGCGCGCTCCAATTCATCCAAGTATTCCAGGCATGCTCGCGTCGTGCCATGGTATCCCGTACCAAAACTCATGCCGGGATCAAGCTCGAGTACAATATCGTGGGCGCCGTTCGCGTAGGGCTCCCAAGTAGGTTTCACGACCAAGCGTTCGGAGGCCCGAAACGAATGAAAATGCTGCTTCCATACAGTCGCCCAGTCTTCACGTCGCAACTCAAAGGAACGTACCGACGGCGGCAAACCGTCAAACAACTCCCGGCAATCCTCAAAAAGCGCACGCATACGCCGGAGCGCGACAGCCCGCTTGGAATCGTCCTGGCAGTAGACGCGTACAACGGCCTCCCGCGCCTCAGGATTCCACCGTGAAGCCCATTGCATGCCCTGCCCACCTAACAATTCTTCAACTATCGGCAGACTGTCCGCCGTCGTCCGCAACTCGATGACACACAGTTTCTCGTCAGCCGCCATGGTACTGCCTTTCCGATGATGCGAGCGCGTGCCCACAAATTATCCACAAGTAATAAGCCTCAGACACAGGCACGCCACTTGCACAGACATCTTCACTCAATATATTAATGATCGTGTCGTTGTACACCCCGATTGAGCGGGTGTAGCATAGTGGTAATGCTCCAGCTTCCCAAGCTGGCCAGGAGGGTTCGATTCCCTTCACCCGCTCCATCTCTTCCCCTTAATTCCCAGTAAGTTACGATTATTTTTTCTGGTTTTGCTACGACCTGCTATATGTAGCTATTTTGGGCTATAGTTGCAGTGAATTTACACAAAACTTGCACAAAATGGATCGTGCTTAACTCGTGCTTAATCTACTCGCCGGTTTTAACATTATTGTTGCAACATCCCTTAATTCTCCCCCATTTTTCCGGTATAATAGTGTGAATGGCCGGTGATTCGGCTGGTGAACGGCATATTTTTGCCTGACATTCCCACTTTTCCCACCTTCCTGAAGCCCCCCTTCAAGCTCGAACCAACCTCTGTTCCTCCCTTCCGATTTCCGTATTGATCATCCTGGCGATACCGTTTCCTTCCCGACTTCCCGGTCAAGCATTTTCATGGTCACCGCCCTGCCTTATCCTGCCTTGAATGACCGCCGGCATTGTCTGTAAATCGTCAACCTCAACAGAATGGATTCATGGACGTGCTGTGCCGTGACATCCTGAAAGGAGCCGCCATGACCGTATAGACACAACAGTTGAAACACGTCTCCCATTGCCGGGAGGATTGTTACACATTCACCCTGATACCGAGGGAGTTGTCCCATGCAACAGAAGTTTCTTGCCGGGCTGGAGGATGTGTCGCATGGCCTCCCCGAGTCCGAGCGTCCCGTCAATCGCCTGATGGAGAGATCCGCCGAATACCTTGCCGACAGCGAACTTCTGGCCCTGATCATCGGAGTGCGCATGTCACCCGAGGATGCCCTTGAGACTTCACGCCATATTCTTTCGCGTGCAGGCGGACTTCATCGGACCGCCGCCATGTCCATACGGGAACTGATGACGGTGCCGAAAATAGGGAAAGCCACCGCCTGCGCTCTGCATTCCGCCTTTGCCCTCGCCTCACGCCGCCTGACTCCCGCACCGGAACAGCGTCCCCGCCTTGAATCGCCCGGTGAAGTGGCAGCCTATGTGCAGGGCATGTTCACGGACAAGCAGCAGGAAGAATTTCATGCACTTCTCGTCGATACGAAAAACCGGCTGATATGCGACCGCAAAGTTACCGTGGGGCTGCTTGATCGAAGCCAGGTTCATGCCCGTGAAGTGTTCCGTCACGCCATCCGTGATGCATGCTCCAGAATTATCCTCACTCACAATTTATGTGTAGCTCAACATAAATTGTGTTATGTGCGGTGCTGAGTTATGTGGAGTTGGGCCGATCTCAAGGAACCATTGCCGTTGAAGCCAAGGTTAGGTATCCCTGAGATGGCACCATTCTACTCCACATAATTACAGTGCTGAGAGCCACTCGAGCAGATCCGGATCACGTCGCCACGACGGTCCAGTGTTCTTTGTCTTTGGCAACAAGTGTTCGCAGGCCTGGAGTGTCTTTCGCTTCATTTCCAGGTCGATTTCGACATAGCCATGCGTCGTCTCGATGGATGCGTGTCCCAGCCAGGAGCGAATCATGTTGAGTTCCACATTGGATTGCAGCAGGTGCATGGCTGTGGTGTGTCGAATGGTGTGTGGCGTGATCGGTCGTGTCAGCAGGGACGGACAATGCTCTGCAGCGAGAGCCACGCGACGGTCGAGGATATAGCGCAGACCAAA
>JAIPIM010000070.1 GCA_021734725.1 Minisyncoccota bacterium
CCTGCCAGGCGCCGTAGATGGACCGGAGTGACTCATCGGTCACCACAACGTCAAAGTACCCACTGGTGAAATCCCGATACCGTCCGATCATGGTTTGCAGAAGACATACTGTGATCATTTTCTCCTGCCGTACGACGCCGGGTTTGTACCAGTAACAGCCGCGTCCCGTCAGGTCTGCAAGTGCTTCCACAGCCTGCTTCGCTAGTTGCTCACGGTCAACAAGAAAGAGGATGCGTTCGGCGCGGCCGGCGTCGATCAGTCTGCCCAGGTAAAGGCTGACCAGGTCTGTCTTGCCGGTACCGGTCGGGAGCTGCAGCAGGTATCGACGTTTCCCGAGTTCAATGGCGTGATCCAGTGCGCGCATGGACTCTTTTTGGTAAGGACGCAGTCTCAGCGTTTCACCCCGACGGACAAAGTGCTCGGGTATGTCGATTGACGCCAACGGCTTTCGATGTTTACTACGGTGAACAAGCCGCTCAAGATCTCTTTGAGAATAGAATGCGTGGACAGGTCTGGCATCGTCATTCTTATAATCCCAGAAATAGATCACTTCCCCGTTCGTCAGGAAGATGAACGGCGCACCGATTTGCCGGGCATACGGGAGCGCCTGAGCTTTGGCTCGGTAAGGATCGAGTGCGTTGCGTTTGGCTTCGACTACAGCGAGCGGACGTCCGTCTGAATTATTGAGCACATAATCAGCCCGTCCCTGTTTGGCAGTCTCGACCGGTTCGCCGGCATACGTTGCGGATGGATCAAACATTACGTCATGGATAGTCATTTCTGTCAAGACTTCCGATTTGTTGGTCGGATCCCAACCGGCTTGCCGCAACAAGTCGTCCACAAGAATCCTGGCATCTGTTTCTGTCGAATTGTTTTTCACTGAACTTTCTTCTCGCAGTTGATGGTTCCTCTACGTCATCAAAATACAACTTTGCAATCTAAATGTAGCAACCGGGTTCAGCGTTATCAATTGACGAGGCGACTCAGCACCAATCCCCGCTCAACGGTGGTAATCCAAGCAAGTAAAAGCAAGCGCCGTGCCACAGCCTATTTTTCGTGTGATTCCCAGTCCACATCCAGCCGTTTAAGTTGTCCGTCCAGGGTCTGGTAGTTTTTCATGCCCAGGAGGCGGGCGGCTTCGGCTTTTACGCCGTGCGCTTCGCGCATGGCGCGCCCGAGAAAGTGCCGCTGGATCTCTTCGAGATGCTCCTGCAGGCTGAACCCGTCCCCGAGTGGACATTCAAGTATATCGCGTGTCGTGTCCCGTGCAACCGGCATTTCCGAGAGCGCAGTGCGCAGATCCACCTCCGTGAGTTCGTCGTTTGCGGACATCACCGCGGCCTGCAACAGGCAGTTACGCAGCTCTCGAACATTCCCCGGCCAGGGGTGGCGTACCATAAACGCAGTTGTGCTGTCAGAAAGTTTCTTGTGGACGTAGCCGGGCTCGTGACGGCTGAAGTCGGCGTTGATCTGGGCGAGGAGTGCGTCCGCGATGCGCGGGATGTCGGACCTGCGGTGGCGCAATGGCGGCAGTTTAATGGTGATCACGGCCAGCCGGTACAGGAGATCGTCGCGGAACGCGCCGTCGCGGGTTGCTGTGACCAAGTCGCGATTGGTCGCGGCAATCACCCTGACATTGACCCTTTGGTCTTTTTCGCCGCCAAGCCGCCGCAGTTTCGTGGCACAGGGATCCTCCCCCGGCAGGGGCTGAAGGATGCGCAAGAGCTTGGATTGCAGTTCGAGGCTGCACTCGCCGATTTCATCGAGGAACAAGGTACCGCCGTCCGCCCGCTCGAACGCCCCGCGATGCGTGCTGTCCGCTCCAGTGAATGCGCCTTTTTCATATCCAAACAGCTCGGATTCCAGAAGCGAGGAAGGGAGGGCCGCGCAATTCACTACTTCAAAGGGTTTTTCGCGCCGGTGACTCGCGGCATGCATGGCGTGCGCGAACATCTCCTTGCCGGTGCCGCTTTCACCGAGCAGCAGCACCGGCACATCGCGGACCGCGGCCTTGCGCGCACGGCCGACCGCCAGTCGGATGGCCTGACTGTTGCCAATGATACTCTCGAATCCCGGAACATCCGAAGGCGCGTGTGCCGCCAGATGCTGGAGCGAGCTGTCCGGACCGCGCAAAAGCTTGGGGATTACGTCAAGCGTGAGGTCAAAGGGGATGTCCGTGCGCCAGGCGTTGCCCGCGTAAGTCTGATAAAACGTCGCGGGGTATTGAGTTTTACCCAGCAGCACCCAGATGGCAGCCATCGCGGGCGTACCCGGGCTGAGCAGGATCGACAATCGGTAGTCGGATTCTGTAAGCTCGCGTGTGATGGTTTGCATCTCGCGGCTGACCGTCGAGAGTATTTCTCCGTAGTCGGTCGGGTTGGTCAGCGACATGTGTCGCAGCGCGCAGTTCCGCCCCAGCCAATCGACGTACGCTTGTGAAACGTCCTCTGCGTAATTGCTCAGCAGGTAGACACGGTCGAAGTCTTCGTGGTCCAGCAGTGTCTTGACCGGTCCGGTGCCGCCCTCCGGTGGTTTAACGCTGCCCAGCAGTGCTTCAAGTTTTTTCTGCATGTCGGCCGTCTGTGCGAGTGCCATCGCGCGCAGGTCCGTATGCCCGATCCAGGAGACAAGAACATTCATGGTGCGGTATAATCCCATTTATTAAGTCACAATCTCTATTGTACTTAATGATGTGGGGAAGTGCAAGAGGCCTGGGAGCCTGTCGGACTTGGGCGGACACCGACAGGTCGCGGCCGGGTGGAACCGCCGCCCGTATTTCTCTCTTGCGGACCAGATGGTTGTGGTGTGTTTTTGCCGGCGGCGGATCACGGTCTCACAGTGACCGGGGAAATAGGGCCTCTATCCCGCGGTGGCGGTCTTCCATCATTTGCAGCGCGGATGATGCGGAGGCCTCGCCGGATAAGAGTGCGTTGAACGCCGGTCCCCAAACTTCGCCCTCGAAAATACGGTGCAACCGTGACGGCAACCGGTCGAACGCACTGGCGGAAAGCTCGGCGGATAACCTTGTGTCCCCAAGGGGACATTCCTTCGCGCTGATTTCCCGAGCGGAAATGTTACCGCCGTTGGCCGCCAGTCTGCGTTGCAGGTCTGAGCCTGACACGTATTTCAGCCACTCCCAGCCAGCCAGGGGGAGAATGGTTTCCGCATTGAGTGCCCACGTGACCACGATCTTGTGTCCCAGTGCCCCTTCTTCCCGCGGCGGCCGGAAGTTCAGGATCGGAAAATGGCAGAACCGTTGTAAATAGGGATTCATGCTTGTGCCGTGAAAGTAAAACAGCATCTCCCCGGCCAGGAACTTCCTCAGCTCCATATGGTCGTCCCCTCCTTTGTGAAACATCGCCCGTTCAATGCTCAGCACCTCGCGAAACCATTCCAGCATCCTCCTTGCATGATCCGTGGCGCGATACCGGGCGGCCGCATACGCTCGATCGCATCGAAACACCCCGAAATACAGCATGTATGTATAGGCGGCAAGAAAGTTCATACCATAGACGCCGCCGCCCAAAATCGGTATGGCTGTTTTGACCAGGTCGAGCAAGACTTCCCAATCCCAGGTCGCATCGTCCACCGCGAGGCCCGCCTTCTCCAAAAGGGACCCGTTGCAGTACATCGTCGCCACGTTAATCTCCTGCGGGAGAGCGTGAAGACGTCCATCGACCCGGCAGGCATCCAGAACACCGGGACGGAACGCCGGCCACTCATCAAGCTCCCCTTCCAGCGGCGTCAGGTCAAGCAGAAGCCCCCGCGATGCAAGCACCTGTAAATCCGCGGCATTGACATTGAACGCATCGGGCATCGACGAGGCGTCCGAAGAGTCGGCTGTCTCATTGTTTTGGGTCCGTCGCCCCCGTAACTCGACCCCCGAATATTCAGCCGAAAACCCTTCGAAAGCGGTCCGCCAAAAGCTACGATTCACATCGGGGTATTCGAAACTCCCCAGCTTCAGGCATTCTTGGGCATCGCCTGCCGCCGTACTGGGAGCGCCACTGACCGCCGTTTTACGCACCTCGGTAATACCACGCCCCCCCTCCTTCGTGACATAGGAACCGTCGCCGGGACGCCGACTCAGAAGCCCTTCCTCCTCAATCCGTTTCAACACTCGTCGCAGAGTACTGCGACTCACACCGAATCTTTCGCAAAGTTCCAACTCTGGAGGAAATTTTCCGTCATCTTCGAATGCATGCTCGACGATTGCACGTTTGAGTGCCTGATACAATTTTTCGGACACCGGTTCCCGCGGCCGGCCGGGTTTTCGTTTTTCCGTATTTTTTCGCATGAAACTTACTCTCGCCCGTTTCACAACCCAAAGAACCCGCGGACGCCCGTCATGATCATCTGTGCGGCAAGCGCCGTCAGCACCAATCCCGTCAACTTACTGAGGATCGAGATTCCGCGACGCCCCAGTATCGAATGAATATACCCGCTCATGAACAGGATGGCGGCGACACAGACCACGGCAAAAAGAAGCGACACGCATCCCACGAGTTTGCCCGTCGCATTGTTCAACTCCGCCCCCATTACGAGCAGGGTCCCCGTGGTGGCGGGCCCCACGACAATCGGCATGGCCAGCGGAACAACCGCCGTGGTGTCGTCCAGTGTGATATCGGCTGTCCCGGCCCGCCCGTGAACCAATGCTATCCCGGACAAAAACAGAAGAACGCCCGCGCCGACACGAAATGAATCCAGGGAGATCCCGAGCATTGAAAAAATCCACCTTCCCGCCCAGAATAAAACGAGACAGATCACGGCAACGGCCGCGGACGCAATCAACGCAAGCTTGCGACGCCTGGTCGTGTCATACCCTTCCGTCATACTGAGGAATATCGTCAACCCGAAAAAGGGGGTAAACACAAAGAATAACTTTATCCAAAGATTTAAGAACTGCTTCATGTATTGTAAGTCTCGATCTCATACGCTTCCGCGTAGTCATGCTGGAGCTTTAATTCTCGGGCAATCGACCTGTTGACGGCCAGGATGCGCTCATCGAACCCATGACCGCGCGTACGCAGATTACGCTGCTGCTGCGAGTCGTGAAAACGCAGCAGCTCAGCTTTCCAGTCCGCCGCGTCTTGATCGAAGGGCATGTAAAGGTCCGTCCGCATGGCAACAGTCTTGGGATCGCGGTTGAGCCATCCGACAACTGTCTGATCGAGACATCCGACAGCCCGCGTGAAGAGCGAATACATCACCCGATGGCCGCTGTTTGTGTCGTTCCCGTGCGGCAGGAACACAATATCCGGTTTTCTGCTCTTCAGCAAGTTCTCAATCGCGGCGAGATTCGCGGGATTATCCAACGGCTGGTCCTCGGCATCGTTGGCCAAAGAGAGAAATGTCAAACGTTTTTCGGGTAAGCCGAAGAATTCCAGGCTGCGCCGTTGCTCCTCTTCCCGAAGGGCGGCCTTCCCCGTTAACGTCAGCCCCGCATGGTACGCGTCTTCCACACCACTCCCCGTTCGCGACACCGCAACATCGATGGAGTGGCCCGCGTGAAACAGAAATCGGAGCGTGACCCCGATGGCATCGAAGTCGTCGGGATGCGGACCGAGAGCAAGCATCCTCAGCTTCGCGGGCAGCGACAGATCCAGTATGGAGCACGGTCCCGCTTGGGACGCCAGTTTCTCAATCGACACGTTCCGCATCTCCTTTGTCACTTATACCTGTAGACTCCTGCGAAATAGCCTTCGCATGAGTCGTTCGTGGTTACGACACAAATTATTTTTAGTTCCTCACGGTTTTCTGTAAGATCAGAGAGCTGTCAGTCCATTTCGCGCTCGATCATCCAGCATCTGAACAACCCGATTAGAAGGGCAAAAGATTACGGCGAAAAATTACGGATTACGAGAAAGTGGACTCGTTCACCGTAATCTTTACCGTAATCGTCGCCCACAATCGTCAACCGGCTTCTCTTTTCATATTTATCGTAAAGCATTTGACATGACCAAGAATTAAATCAGGTCCGGATTCTGGCGATGCGCTTCCTCCATAACGGCAATTTGCCGTCGGACCTGGTCCAGCGTGATAATACGCGGTGCATCGTTCACCAGGATGTCGTAGACATTCGTGTAGAATGCACGCGTAAGCAAGGGAAACGATTCCAGGCTGGCCTTGAGTTCCCAGCGTTCCTCCGACCAATCGAGCCCCTCTCGACAATACTGGCGGTCGTCGGACCAAGTCCCGTTGGGCTCGTGGGGCGGAGCAGTCGCGGGGTTGAAATACTTCCATTGCAATTCGGCCGGCGTGCCGGTCAGCCCCCCCTGCGTTCCGCCAAGGTTGTACATCTGCCCCTGAGGATAGGCCATGAAGGAGCTGACAACCACCTCGATGGTGGGTGCATTGTGATCCCACAGCGTGACACTGGCAAAGTTCTCGGCGTCACCGAACGGGTTGTCCGACACCATACGTGCAAAGACGTTCGGCATTGCTTCGCCGAACAGAACCACGGCCTGGTCCATGGGGTGCGGCCCCGTGTTCAGCAGGTTACCGCCCCAGAACTCCCGGCGTGTCTGCCAATCCCAGCGTCGCGCAAAACCGCTGAAGTTAATGCGGGCGTGGATAATGCGTCCGAGCTTTCCGGACCGTACGATTTCGAGTATCTTCTGAAACGCCGGCTGGAATCGCGAATTCTGGAAGGGCAGGAGCTTCTTACCGGCGTTGTCCGCGGCAGTTGTCATACGGTCAACGTCCGCAACGGAACGGGCCAGAGGTTTTTCGCACACCACGTGCCGACTGCTTTCCAATGCGGCAATGGCGCCTTCCGGATGCAGATGACTGGGCAGTGCATTCACGATGACATCCGCATCAAGATCCTTGTCCGCCAGCAGTTCACGATAATCGCCGAAGACGCGGCAACCGAACTCCTCTTGCGCCTCCGCGGTACGCTCCGGCAACAGATCCGCGACAGCAACAACCTTGAACCGTTCACGGTCATTCTTCAACCAACTGCAGTGGATATCGTATCCGCTCCGTCCCTGTCCTAATACTGCTACTCGCAACTGGCTCATGGTCTTTTTCCTTTACTCTCGGCTATTCTATTCTCAGAGTTCGATTTCACGATTCTCGGCAAGCGATGTTTCCGCGGCCAAAAGCACCGCCAGGTTTGTTCGGGCATGCTCCAGAGAAACCGGTACGATTCCCTCACATACAAAGTCGCGCAGGGCACTCATCAGAGGCTGGTAGGGCGATTCGCCGCCGGTATCGAAGAACACCAGGTTCTCCTTGTCCTGCAACCGCCCTCCGTACTGCCACAGACCACGCAGACACTCAACGACCGCCTGCGTACCGTCGGCATAGCGCGGCAGTATGGTGACTCCGCCGCCCGTATTAAGCGCACGAACAGCGCGGATGTCGGCGCCCAGAAGAAACGTCACCATTTCGACCGCGTGAATGCCGTACCACACAAGATCACTGCCCTTGGCAGCCTGCCCAAGCGGACCGAATGTGTGCCCGGCCACCGGCGAAGGGATCGTTTCCTTTGCTTTCGACAATGAAGGGATAAAGCGCAGTGACGATGCGCTCCAGACCGGGGTCCCCTCCTTGTCCGCCAACGCCAGGATGTTGTCAGCGTCCTCCAGAGTCCCAGCCAGCGGTTTATCGATGAAAACAGGTAGACCCAGGTGCGCGACCTGTTCAAAGTACGTCCAGTGCAGAGCGGGGTCGTTTATCTCGAGGAAAACGGCATCCACATCCTGAACCGCCTCCCGAATGTCGGTAGTCACTTGTACCCCGAGTGCTTCCAATTGTTCCTGCCGTTCGTCCTGTCCCTCTTCCGATTGGAAGCTGGACGGGAAACGCAGAGCACGTACGGCGCGCATTCCCTCCACCACACGCTCTTCCGGGTTCGGACTCTGCATCAGTTTGGTAAATGCAACCGTGTGACTGGTATCGAGCCCGATCAACGCAATACGCTTGTCGTTCTGTTTTCGTCCGTTCACTGCATTAATTCCTTTCTCTTGTCCATGCGATTCGGTCCCGATGGGCGAACACCGCTGAACGTTCACGTATTCAGGATTATGTCTCACCCTCGCGCCGCAGAGGTGCACGCAGTATTTGAATCTTATCGGCAGCACCGTCAATGCGCGCAACCAGATGATTGAGCGCTTCTTTCAACATACTGTTATAATTCTGTATGAAACTCGTGACCGTGACTCCCCAGATATAACGTGGCAGATCGTTATCGAAATCGGAGTACATAACATCGCGTCCCCAGCTTCTGCCGCTGGCATGAACCCACGCCAATACCGCGCCTGTATGCTGCAGCGCCGCGGATACAATGAGAAGGGGTTCGCGCCGGCCGCCGTCAAAACGTTCCTGGAGCCTGCGCTTCTTGGCCGTAAAATCGTCAGGCATGTCCAGCACCTCGTAAAACGTGCGCTTTTCCCGGCAAGCAGTGACAAAACCGTTCTTCCGCAAGGTCAAAACATGGTTCATCCGACTGGGCATACACGCGAGGAACACGGGCAACGCGTCGGGTCTGGCCTTCAGACGCTCCGCGGTGAGCGCGGCAATTGCACCGGCATGGTCCGTGGAAATGTAGTCGAGATCGTCAGGCGTGCGGTTAATGACAACCTGCGGCACTTGATCGCGCAATTCGCGCACCCACTCGAGACGATCGTCCGTCGGTAAATACCAAATCAATCCATCGAATTCTTTCAAGCGAACACGACGTGAGGCCGAGTCCCAGTCGGAAGTTGAAGAAACCGTGACCCTCGTCCGCGGATGCATCGGCAGGCCTTCCGGGGCGAGACCATCGCCTATGACGAGAATCCGATGCCGCAGCGAGCGGCGGTGAACACGCGTTCCCGACCCCTGACGAGTCTCCACCAGTCCTTTTTGCACGAGAAGCTGGATTGCCCGGTCAACCGTGGCGCGCGCCACTCCGTACTGCTTGACCAAGTCGATACGAGTTGGCAGTAGATCGCCGTCCGCCCTGTCGCCTCTATAGATACCGGTCGCCAGATCCCTGGCAATCTGTTGTGCGCCAAAGCGTGCCATGCGTCTATTCAAACCTTTTGCGAAACGTTATCGCACCCATATTGGAAGCGCCGGTTGCTCCTCTCCGGCGTTTTAACCTCAACGGTACCGGCGTACGGCAACCAATCTATGCCACAACATACCAACCGCAAACGCCTAGGCAAGTATCGTCCGGCACTTTTTCCGGTCAGCGAAGCAAAGGACGATCTGAACAGAAGAATAAACAGGGTCAGTCCTGACCGGCACTTGGATAAGCGGATTCAAAGCAACTCTGTGTTATCCCGATGGCCGCGGCAAATGGTCCCACGCGCGACGGCAGGAGTGGAACCTTATCGACAATGTCCGGCAATACATGCTGACGAAATGCTGCCTGCAAGGGGCCCCATAGCGGGCTTTCACTCTGAACCAGCGCTCCCGCCAGAATGATGGCCTGCGGGTCAACCAGCGTGGCAAGCCCCGCAAGATATCCCCCAAGGAATTCACCCGCCCGCTTTGCCCGGGAATCCGACAAGCGCTGAATCCCGCCATCCGTGGTATTCACGCCCAGTGCTTTTTCCGATACCGTCGCTTCAAGCGTGCGCCACTTGTCCACGGAAGAGATGCCAAAGACGGGACTGTGCCCCGCCTCTCCGGCGAATCCATGACTCCCCTGAACGAGCCGACCGTCAAGAACAATGCCGGCGCCAATACCGCTGCGCACCCCAAAGCATATAAAATTGCTCAAGTGCTGACCCGCACCCAGCAGCCATTCAGCCAGGGTATAGGCGCGAATATTATTGTCCAGTACACAAGGAAGGCCTGTATGCTGGCCGATGAGATCGCGCAACGGAAGATTGCGAACGGCCGGCAACATGTCGTAATGCAGGATTGCTCCATGGCGCACATCACAGATGCCGGGAGCGGCCACCCCAATCCCGACTACCGGTCCCCCATCTTCAGTCGCTGCCGCGGCAAGCCCCTCGTCGATGAACGCGAGTGATTGCTTAACAACATCCCGCCCCATCTCCACCGCGTCCATGCCGCGTTGCTGCTTCCAGCAGACATTTCCCGCAAAATCGACGCACACCAGCCGCATGTGCATGGCCTCCAAGTCAAACCCCATGTAACGGGCAAACACCGGGTTTGGACGCAGCGGGACCGGCTCCCTCCCGCGGCGTTCACCCCCCTCCAACTGTTCCAGGACCAAACCTCGGTCGATCAGTTCCTGCACCAAACCACAGACGCTCGAGGTACTCCATGGCAGTTGCCGGGCCAGCTCCATCCGGCTCACCGGTGCCTGGCGTCGGATGAGCCGCAACAGACGATTGTGCTTCCGCTGTTTTTTTGATAATGCACTCATGTCGCTTCCATACCCGCCTCTGCATGTGGCGATGACAGCATATGTACGGGACCTTATAAGGTATCCATTGTCGGATGAACTGCTAACAGCGCACGCTGGAATTCTCATGCATCATTCAGGCTAATCCCGGTATCGTCGGGCTTGGCTTCAGGCGTCAAGCTCGCCGTTCCTCTGCCACATCCTGCACCCATCTTTATCTTCATTTTTCTACTTTACTTGCCAACAACAGCCTTTCAATGTCGTTTTCAATGCTTGACAGACTAGACAAAGCCCCTATATTCAGCACACCTTATTCTTCAGTTTTGTAGTTTGACAACCATGCCATTCGAATGTTTTTTCACGCTTCACGAAGGGAGGTGCTTGCATGGCTGACTGCCGACAAACGATTCATGAACTGGTGGCGCGCGCCAGAGTCGCACAGAAACAGGTTGAGGATTACAGTCAGGAAAGGATCGACGATGTATGTCGCGGCATTGCCTGGCAGACGTATAAGGATGATAACATTGCGGTGTGCGCAGAGACTGCCTGCGAAGAAACCGGCATGGGCAATGTTCAGGACAAGATCACGAAGCATAAAGTGAAAGTCCTGGGCGGCCTGCGCGAGTCACTCGGCGGCACGTCCGTGGGTTTGATAGAGGACGATCGCGAGGCTGGCATTCGAAAGTACGCGAAACCGGTCGGGGTCGTTGGAGCTCTAACGCCGGTCACCAACCCTACGGCAACGCCCGCAAGCAATGCGCTAGCTATTTTGAAAGGACGGAACGCCGTGATCTTCGGTCCACATCCGCGAGCCAAGGAGTCCGCGCGCGTGGTCTGCCATTTCATGCGCCAGGGGTTGCGACAAGTCGGTGCACCGGAAGACCTTATTCAACATATTGCCAAGCCTTCACTGGACCTCAGTCAGGAACTCATGCGTCAGGTTGACCTCGTTCTGGCAACGGGTGGTCAGGGAGTGGTACGAGCCGCTTACTCCAGCGGGACCCCCGCTTACGGTGTCGGCGCGGGAAACCCCGTCGTCATAATTGCGGAAGACGCGGATGTCGACGATGCTGTCCGGAAAATCTTTGCTTCAAAGACGTTCGACTATGCCACCTCGTGTTCCTCCGAGAACTCCGTCGTTGTCCACAACGATGTCTGGGGCAGGACGGTGGACGCGTTTGGTTCACACGGTGCGTACATGTGCAATGCCGAAGAGAAGGCAACACTGGAAAAATGGCTGTGGGTGCCCAATAAAAGGGGCAAGGTGGCACTGAACCCGAAAGTCGTCGCAGTGTCGGCGGAACGCATCGCCGCGGGCGCCGGTATCTCTGTCCCCCAGGGGACCACTATGCTTATGGTCGCGTGCAAGAAAGGGACATCGCCGAACCGCTGGATGGGCGAAAAACTGTCTCCCGTCATGGCGCTCTGGCCCTACAACACATTCGCGGAAGCTGTCGACACCGTTCGTACGCTCACCGAATACGCCGGCCAAGGTCACTCCTGCGGTATCCACACGTTCAACGGCGGCTATGTCGAAACTTTGGCGGTTTCCTTGAAAACAAGCCGCCTCATGGTCCGGCAGGCCATGGCGCCGGCGAACGGCGGCAATTTTTTCAATGGGATGCCGTCGACCACGTCCCTGGGCTGCGGAACGTGGGGCGGCAACAGTACCACGGAAAACATTCACTGGAAGCACTTCATCAACGTAACTTGGGTGTCGGAGCCGTTCGAGCCGGTGAAACCCGCGGATGAAGAGATGTGGGGAAGGTTCTGGAAGACGTATGGCAAGTAAAGGGTTGTACGAATGAACTTGTATGAATATCAGGCCAAACAATTGTTCGCTGACACCGGAATCAGCGTACCGCGTTCATGCCTGGCCGAGACAGCCGAAGAACTGGACAAGTGCGTTGCTGACACCGGCGTTCCCTGTATGCTGAAAGCGCAGGTGCTGCGCGGCGGACGCGGCAAGGCCGGTTTGATACAGCAGGCCGACGAAGCACATGAAGCCGTTGCCAAGGGGAAGAAACTGTTCGACCAGTGCCCCGGCATGCGCGGTGTACTGGTCGAGGGAAAGCTGAGTATCGACCGGGAACTATACCTTTCCATGACGATTGACCCGGTGAACGCATGCGTCACCGCCATGGCTTCCGGGCGCGGCGGGGTGGATATCGAAACACTGGCCGCCGAGTCGCCTGACGAAATCGTGCGTGAACCGATCAATGTCTTTCACGGATTCATGCCGTTCAACACACGAAACCTGATCACACCGCTGGGCCTTCCGAAAGACGTCGGCGAGGCCGTTGGTAAGCTGGCGGCAAATCTCTTCCAATTGGCCCGCCGCAGTGACGCAACCCTGGTGGAGATCAACCCGCTGATCGTGACCGGGGATGGCACGTGTGTGGCGGCTGACGGCAAAATCACCATCGATAACAACGCCCTCTACAGGCAGCCGTTCGAACATACCCTGGATGAATATGTCAACGACATCGAGTACGCCGCCGCCCGGGAGGGGATACCCTACGTGCAGCTCGACGGCGATATCGGCTTGATGTGTGCGGGCGCGGGACTCACTAATACAGTTTCCGATTTAATCCATGATTTCGGCGGGCGCCCCGCCAATTTCCTGGAATTCGGCGGGCCACATTACCGCAGAGCTCGCAAAGCCATGGAACTGACGCTGATGAACCGCCCGAAGGTCATCCTGGTTGTGACATTCGGCACAATCGCACGGGCGGATGTCATGGCGGAAGGTGTCGCCGAGGCCATCAAAGCGCTTAAGCCAAATATACCGATTGTGACCGCAATACGCGGAACTGGGGAAGACGAAGCGCATAACATTCTTCGCGCCGCGGGCCTCGAGCCCCTTACCGATACCGAGGAGGCCGTCAAGAAAGCAGTGGCGTTGGCGTCCGCAAAAGGCGAAGCAGGCACAACGGCGCAATGACAAATTCGACAGGCCAAAATGGAACCGTAGACGAGAACGGATGGCGAGTATTGGCTGTCCTCTCGTAACCCCCTATCGCCGCTGCTGTCGACTACGAGGAGAGTACATAATGAGCATTCTTGTGGATAAAACATCGCGCGTGCTGGTGCAGGGGATTACCGGCAGCGAAGGCAGTTTCTGGACGCATCACATGCTGGGTATGGGCACCCAGCTGGCAGCGGGGGTGACACCCGGAAAAGAAGGCCGGGAGGTAGATGGGGTGCCCGTCTTCAATTCCGTGCGCAAAGCTGTTCGGGAAACAGATGCCAATGCATCCGTGTTGTTCGTCCCTCCCCGGTTTAGCAAGGATGCCGTTTTTGAAGCACTGGATGCCGGTATCCGCACCATTGTTGTGATTGCCGAAGGCATTCCCGTCCAGGATGCCCTCGAAATGCGGCGGGCCGCGCACTCATCCGGGGCCACCGTCGTCGGCGGTAATACATCCGGTGTCATTACCCCCGGCGAGTCCATGATGGGAATTTTCCCGTATTGGATCAAGAGAGTATACACCCCGGGCCGCATTGGGGTCATGACGCGCAGCGGCTCTCTGACCAACGAAGTAACGGCGATGCTCATCAAAGGCGGTTTTGGTGTTTCGACACTCGCAGGCGTCGGCGGAGACCAGGCGCCGTGCAGCAGATTCGCGGAAATCTTGACTCTTTTCGAACAGGACCCGGCGACGGATGCCGTTCTGCTCATCGGAGAACTCGGGGGTACCATGGAGGAGGAAGTGGCGGAAATGCTTGCGAATGGCCGTTGCTCCAAACCCGTGGGCGCGTTCATTGCTGGACGAAGCGCACCGCCCGGCAAGGCTATGGGACATGCCGGTGCAATCGTCGCAGAGGGGAAAGGCACGGCGGCAGGGAAAATCGCCTGTCTCAGGGATGCCGGAGCGGAAGTCGCGGAACGTCCCAGCCAAGTAGGCGATGTGTTCAGGAAATTATTGGCCATAACGGGATGACGAGCGAGTGCCG
>JAIPIM010000071.1 GCA_021734725.1 Minisyncoccota bacterium
CGGGTGATGACGTTGCCGAAGGAACGGGCGATTCCGGCCCAGGTCGAGGTGATCAGTTATCACCCTGATCAATCGGTTCGATGGCTTCGTGTTCATTTCAACGCGAACCCGGGGACATCTTATGCCGTGCGGTACGGTCCTGAAACGACGACCGCGTTGAACGCATTTCGTTCATGGCTCGGCCCGGTTTTCGGGACATCGGATTCAGATGCGCGGCAGTCGCCTGCAGCGTTGAGCGTTCAGCACAAAGGCCGTGACATCGTGGTCGGCAACGGGACCATTCGCGCGGTTTTCAGCAGTGACGCGTCGGCGGGGCTTTCCCGGCTTGAGCACGTTGCCGACCAGGCCTCCTGGTCCATCACCCCGGAGCGAATGCGTCTGATTATGACCGGGCCTGAAGGGAGGGCTTTTCCTGCCGGGAACCCGGAATCGTTGCGTCTGGAGGCGGCGGGACCCCAGTATGCCGCGATTCGTGCGGAAGGGCATTTCCAGGCGGACGATGGCGAACCCCTGATGCATTACATCCTGCGCTGGCGGTTCCATGCCGGGATGCCGGGGGTCGATATCGAGCTGACCGTCGGCAACGACCGCGACGAAGAGAAATATGCCTGCTTCCCCCCGTCGGGGAAAGCGACGTCGGCGTGCTACAGCGATGAGAAACCGTTGAATTGGTACTTTGTCAAGATCAGGGACCTTTACCTTGAAGTCGATGTACCCGAGGACGGACGTACCTCGGTCGGCCGCAGCGAGCTGAAAGACTGGGGGGAAGGCTGGTGGCGGAAGAAAGAAGAAAAGGGTCTGACAGGGAGATATGACGAGCTTGGCTACGGATTGAAAGCGGCGGGAACGGGCGCGTGGCGGCTGTTCCAGAAGGATGCGAACAGCGTTGTTGCAGGGGAGGGGTCAGGCTCTCCGGCGCGTCTGGACGGGCGGATGCTCTGGAAGGGGGAAAACCAGTCCCTCGGTATACGCGTTGATCGTTTCTGGCAGCAATACCCGAAGAGTTTCGAGCGGACAGAAAAGACGTTGCGTATTGGAATTATGCCGCGGTTTGAACCCGAAGACTATCCGCTGGTTGGTGTCAAGGACGAAGAGAAGAAGGTGCTTTCGACCTACAGCGCGACGAGCCGGAGCCATTTCTACCTGCGGAATGGTTTGTACCGTTTTATGTACGGCAAGCAGAAGACACACCGGCTCTCGCTTGTATTCGGACCCGATGCCGACAAACGGATTTCGGCGTCCCGCGTCCTGCCTGCCACCGCGTTTTTCCTCCCGTCGCCCGCCTACAATTGCAGCACGCAGGCATTCGGCGATTTTCAGCGAATCCGGGCTGAGGACGGATCGTATCCTGCCGTCAACCAATGGATTGCGGACCGCCTGGCGCAGATCCTGGCGGGGAGGGACTACGGGATGCTCAATTACGGCGATATCTGGGGGGAGCGGACCCCGCCGCAGAACTGGCTGGGGCCGCAGCGGGATTTTGCCCAGAAAGCATCGCAGGAATTCTGGCGGACCGGTAATCCGCAATGGTTGTCGCTGGCCTACGAGGCAGCGTTGCACTTTGCGGACGTCGACACGATCCATTACGGCCCCAACAAAGGCTTTCAGGTTATGCACGCGGTCGGGCACACCGGCAAGGAATACGTGCAGCAGGATGGCTACGACGTGCGCGGCTACCCCTGCGTCCTTCACGCCGGGCACACGCGCGCGGACGGCATTCGGAATATGGCGGCACTGACCGGCAGCGCCCGGTTGCGGGAAGCCGCGGACGAATTCGGGGAAAATCGGGCTCGCATCAGCACGGTGCTTCTTCCGACTCTCAATCATCGCGGTTACAATGTGGGCTCCTTTTTCAAGCTCTACGAGATGGAATGCAATCCTTTTTACCTGAATGCGGCGCGGATTCATTTTGAGCACATGGTTTTTGACCTCGACCCGGCCAACGGAACTGGGTATACCAATGTCCCGCTTGGATACCAGGGCGCGACCGGGGATCCTCGAGCTGAAACAATCAGAACCGCGCGGATACGGAGCGTCTCCTGGGACAGTCGCCTGAAGCTGAAAGTCGGTATCCCGCATCATCCTCTCACCCAGATGAAACATGGTCCGGCCGCATTGGGCGGCGAGGCATACCTCGTGACCCGTGATCCCAAGTACCGCACGATCCTGCGGGAAGACATGGAATACAGCCTGAGCCATACCCCGCGGAGTGCGTTGCGGATCATCGACGGGACGCTTGGGCGTTTGTTGCCCTCCTGGACGTATTACCTGGATGCTGCCGAGATCAAGGACGTGCGGCGCCGGGAACTGCCGCCGGAAACAAAAGCGGCGCTCGAGGAAAATCTGCGGCTCGGGCTGGAGAACTGAGTTCAGTGGTCCACGCCCGATGGCGGGTCGTTTATGTAGTCAAGAACACGGATAATCAACGAAAAGGAGAAGGGAATGACGACACGACCACAAATCATGGTTTCGAGGATCTGCGGGTTGACTGGAGTCCTTCTGTTGCTGGTAGGGGCGGCGGTGCATGGCGCGGACGCCACCCGACCAACCTATGAGCGTGGGGCTCTTCCCAAGCTGGCGGGCTTGGTGCGTGCGCAGACTCCACCGACGCTGGACGGGATCATGGAGGAGGGAGAATGGTCGGAGGCGGCAGCGGTGACGGGGCTGACTCGGGTCACCGGGAGCGGAAGGACTGCCGGTGCGCTGCTGCAGTACGGTCTGGCGCCTGAATCGCTGGTGAACATGGCCGTGGATCACAGCACGTTCTGGATCACCTATGATGCTGAGAACCTGTACATTGCGTATCATTCCCCGCCGCCGGAGCGCATCAGGAACGATGCCGCCATGATCAACGTCATGCTGAAAAAGGATCAGACCAAGCACGACGCCAATCTCAACTGGGATGACTGCGTACATCTGGCCGTGCACGGCCCGGAGTATCCTGGCGGCGACAAGTACGTCATTCAGATCAATGCATTGGGCGTCACGTTCGATTGCGTATGGAACAGCGGCTACGTCTGGGAGAAGGAGCTGCTCGAAAAGAAACTGGGAGACCTGCCGGGAATCACCATTGCGTGGGATCCGGACGTCCGCGGTGCATCGACGCTGACGCTGGACGGCTGGTTCCTGGAGATGTCCGTGCCATGGGAGGATTTCGGGCCGCACCTCGCCCCGCCGAACGAGGGAGAAACGTGGTGGATCAATCTCGGGCGCAACTGGCAGGAGATTTACCAGGAGGGGCATGCCTGGGCCGTCGACGATGGCTATTCTCCGGCCGGGCAGGTGGTGTTTCAGGGGGACGACGGCGTGATCGTGCAACTGGAGGAAACCGGAAACTTGCCACGCAGTATCGCGGCGTTCGAGGCGCGACTCATCAACCGTTCGCAGCAGGAACGAACGCTAACCGCCAGCGTGACAACCGACACGGGGGACCTGACCGACCGCAAACAATTCATCCTCGCGCCCGGCGCAACGGAAATCTATGCGTTTCAAGGCCGGATTAGCCGGTCCGACACCAGGTCGATCACCTTTACCGTGACCGACGAAACCGCGGGAAGGGATGTGCATGTCACGGCGCTGCCGGTGATCCGGCCGACCGAACCGGAATTCTTTGTGCGGCGCTATCGGTCCCGGGAACTCATGCGGTTTGAGACGGACATGGCGTTTCTGGGGGCCGTTGAGTTGGACCGGGTCAGGGTTCGTCTGACCATTGCGCCGAGTGAGGGTGGCAGGCGGGTTTTTCGTAAGACCTATCGCAACCTGACATCATTCGAGCCCCATTTTGGGATGTCAACCGAGGGCTGGGAGCCCGGAGATTACGAAGCGGAGTTCGTGTTTACCGCGCCCGGTAGGGATCCCTATACCGCGACCGTTCCGTGCCGCTATCCGCCGCTGCCGGAGTGGTGGAACAACGATCTCGGCACGACGGACATGCAGCAGGACGTCGTTCCCCATCCGTGGACGGACATGGCTGTCGTGGAGGACACCGTCTCCGCCTGGGGACGAGAATACCGCTTCGGCGACCGCCTGATGCCTGAGCAGATCACGACGCTGGGATACTCCATCCTGCGTGCGCCGGTGGTCCTGAACATGACGATACAGGACGGTGCCGGATTGGACGGTTCCGAACGGGTCGATGAGAAAAAATGGACCAAGACGAATCGGACCCGGGTGGAGGGCGAGCGTACGCTCGAGACCGATGCGCTGACCGTACGCAATGCGTTCTGGGGTGAATATGACGGATTGCTCTGGTACACCCTCACGTTCCAGCCCAAGCGAAAACTGACGGTCGAGTCTCTCTCTGTCGAAATCCCGTTTACGCCCGCCTTTACCGATGTGATCAATCCCTGTGACTATTCGCTGGCCGAAACCGGGGCGCTCCGGCCGGACGGATTTGCCATGGCCGCGGACCGAGCGTTGTGGCTCGGCAACGGAGACGGCGGACTCGAATGGATCCCCTACCCGGAAAACACCTTCCATGTGCAGGACTCACGGCGTGTCCTGCGCGTGGAGAACGGTCCCGACGGCGCAACCATGTACATGCAGGCCGTGGACAAACCCCTGGTGCTTGACGACCCCTACACCATTCAGTTCGGCCTGATTGCGACCCCGGTCCGCCCGAAAATTACCCGGATTCCCTATTTTGATCCCCGGAGTCTGAAAAACGGGGGGCCGTGGTTTCCCAAGGCCATGGAATTCATGGTTGCTCCCGATCCGGGGAGCGATTATTACGGGGGCGGCCGCAACGGCGGGCGTATCTACGTCCATGTTTCGCCCCTGAATGTATCACCGGAAGCTTTGGAAAAGGACGCGGCGGATGACGAGGCGTGGCTGTTTGCCGATGAATTTCGCGCCAATCCGACGGAACGGACCTTTGAGCGCATCAACGTCAACAAAATGGCCAAAGCCTATCGGGATTACTACGTCTGGCGGCTGTGGCGCTACCAGCTCAAGTATGGATTCACGGGGTTGTATTATGACGGCACGGGCGGGGTCTCGCTCGGCTTGCGGGATCTCCTGAAGCGTCTGTACAATGTGACCATTTCCAACCGCCATGTCGGCGCCCGCGAGGTCAATATTGGGATTCACTGTTCCGGGCGTCCGCTGATGGCCGCGATGGGATTCGGCACGTTCTGGTTTGACGCGGAAAACTACAACGGCAAGATCAACGCGGCCCAGCCGACCTATCTTGGCGTGATTGATCCCGCGCTGTTCCGCGCCGAGCATATGGGGCACAACTTTGGGTTGAAAAACACATTCCTGGGACAGAACCGGTTGTTGCCGGAGCGCGTCATGGCCAACGGCGGGCCGGAGGCGGTCATCGATCATCTGCAGGGGCTCGAGCTTCTGCACGACTGCCCGCCGACCGGCTGGCACATTCCCGGGCCGATGGGGGCTGTTACGAGGCGCGCGCAGGATGCCTGGAGCCGCCACAATCTCAGCGACTGGGTGTTCCAGTTCCAACCCTACTGGCATCAGGATATCGTCGAGCTGCCGGACAACGAGAACATGCATGCCTCCTTCTACATTGCCCGCCCCTCGGTTTTTCACGGAATATCGCCGCGCAGCAGCCTCCAGATATCGCGCGCCGCCAAACGGTATTTCCCGAAACACATTCCCGGTTACATGTTGGGCAAGGACACGATCCGGCCCGAATTAAAACGCCTGCAGGGACTTTCCGACAAGGTCGTGATGGTCGTTTACAACAATACCGATTGGGAAGGCGAAATGCGCCTGAAACCGGATTGGAAAAAGATCGGCTTGGGTCCACCGAACACTCTGACGGCGGAAAACGCGGTGCACAGCACGGGCTTTCGCATCGAAACGGTTACCAACGATAACGAGGAAGAGGTTGACAAAGGTGTCTTTTTCGAACGCCCCGAAGAAACCGCGAAGATCGAGAACGGCGAATTGATCTTCCCGATGACAAGATTCAATTACCGCATGATTGTTCTGCGGAAAGTATCCCAAGGGACCCCTTGAACATATCCCCGGCACGAAGCAAACATACTAATGGGTGCGGAATCCTCTGGATGCCGACGATCGGAAGTGTCAGGTGTCGGGTGTCCGCCTTAAACCTGAACACTGAAACCATTTGCGTAATACAAACAGATAGACGGGTAACATGAACGTACTTTTCCTCTTTGACGACCAGCACAACGCGGATTGCCTGGGGTTCGCCGGCCATCCGATCGTTCAAACACCGAACTTGGACAGCCTGGCGGCGCGCGGCGTATCGTTCGATAATGTCTATGCCTGCAGCGCCATCTGCGGCCCGAGCCGCACCTCGTTTTTTACCGGCACATATATGCGCACCCACGAACGCTACTACAACTCCGGGGACCTGAGGCGAAACCTGCCGAACGTGATACGCATCCTGAAAGACCATGGATACGACACGTTCCAGACCGGAAAGAACCACCTTCCCCCGGCCATTGCCGATGACTTCGACGAAATGTACACCTTGGCTACCTACAATCGCCATCTTAAAGCCAAGGGACTGAAAAACGACGCGTTCACGGCTGAGGAAACCAGACTCTTCATGAGCAAGGCCTCGATGCTCGCGGAGGAAGACCATGACGAAGCGTGGTGCGCGGACCGGGCGATTGATTTCCTTCAGTCACGCGCCGACCAGTCCAATCCGTTTTTCATGTGGGTTTCGTTCCATCGCCCGCACGCGCCGCACACGCCGCCACCGGCCTTTGACGACCTGTACCAGCCCGAAGATGTGCCCATTGACTGGGAAACATACGAAGCCTTCGAAAACAGCCGGTTGCAATCTCGGCCGGGAGTCGAAGATCTCTGGAAGGCAGGTGCGGTACGCGATAATCCCGAACTCTTTCAGAAGGCTGTGTGCCGTTACCTGGCGCTTGTAACGTTCATCGATAAACAGGTCGGCCGTATCCTTAAGACCCTCCAGGAGACGGGGCTCGACGAGGAAACATTGGTCGTTTTCAGCAGTGATCACGGCGACTGGGCCGGCCGCTACGGGCAGATCGGCAAAAACCTGCCCGCCTACGATCCTTTGCTGCGCATTCCGTTTGTATGGTACGACCCGGCCCGACCGGAGAATGCAGGGAAACGTGTACATGATCTCGGTTCCAATGTCGATTTCATGCCCACCCTGCTCTCGCGGCTCGGCATCTCCATTCCGCCAACCGTACAGGGCAAAAACCTGCTGCCACTGGTTGACCAAAAAGTTGCCGTGCAACGCGATGCCGTGTTCGCGGAAACCGCCATGGAAAAAACCATCCGCACACATGATTGGAAACTGACGTACTTTGTTCGGCACCCTGAACGCGGCCAGCTGTTCCGCATGGGCGAAGCGCCTGACGAAATCAGCAACCTGTGGGATTCACCCGAGTTGGCACCCGTTAAGCACGAGTTGCTGCTGCGATTGATGGCATGGATGGTGAGCTGTGAGCAACCGGCCAATTCGTGCAACGACTGGGAGGAGTACATCGATACACGGTGGTATTCCTGGTTGCATCGGCAGGCAAATGACTGCGAAATCCCGGAACATACGCCACGCAATGAGCGCTAGTCCCAGTGGTGTTGAGTTTGGTGTCAGTCTTTGAGGTTGATGAACCTAAAGTTCCTTGCCGCTGGCAAGATCGAAGATTCGGAACTCCTCCAGGTGCAGTTCGGGATCGGCACGGAATGACAGTTCACCGCCCAGGTCGTCCTCCATCCGGCGCAAAAGCGTGGCATCCTCGTTTTTCAGACGCTCCAGTACGTGCGGATGAACCGTCACGCGAATTTGCCCTTTTCGTGTGCGACGGAGGATGGTTTGCAGACGACGCATGATTTCGACACTCATACTGAGAGGCGACTTAACCAGTCCCTTCCCGCCGCAATACGGACACTCGCTGAAAATCGTTTCCTGCAAGCTCTCGTACTCACGCTGGCGCGTCATTTCCACCAGCCCCAGCGGCGAAATCGGACACGTTTTCGTGCGAGCACGATCCACGGCCAATGCGTCCTTCAAGGCTTTGTACACGGTCTGCCGGTCCTGACGGGCGCGCATATCAATGAGGTCAAGAACCAGGAGGCCGCCCAAGTTGCGCAGGCGCAACTGCCGGGCAATTTCGTCAACGGCCTCCATGTTGGTGTTTAAAATGGTTTCAGGATGATCTTTCCCTCCTCGGCTCTTGCCGGTATTAACATCGATGGCGATCAAGGCCTCAGTCTCGTCAATACAGATGTAGCCGCCGCTGGGCAATTCCACGCGCCGCTGGAAAATATTTTCAACCTGATCGGCTATCTTGTATTTCTCGAAAATGGGACGCGCGCCCCGATAAAGCCGGACCTTGACACGGTTGTCACGACGCGATTTCCGAGCCAGTTCCAAGGCCATCTCATGCGTGCTCTCGGAATCGGTCACAATCTCCTGGACATCCTCCGACAGATTATCGCGCAAGGCTCTCTCATCCAACCCGGGCTCATGGTATACACAACATGGAGCTCGTTCAGTATCAATGCGTTTCTGCGCTTCACGCCAAGCGGACAACAGTAAGTCAAGCTCCTGCCGGAACTGCTTCTCCTTCTTTCCGGCAGCCGCCGTACGACAGATCACACCCGTACCCTTGGGCAACCCCACTTTACGGATGATCTGACGTATGCGCTGGCGCTCTTTCTGACTGTCAATGCGCTTGGAGACGCCGATGTGTGACGAGTTCGGGAGAAATACAAGATAACGCCCCGGTATGCTCAAATGCGTTGTCACCCGCGCCCCCTTGTTCCCAATGGGCCCCTTGGTTACCTGAACGAGCACTTCCGATTTAACAGGAAAAAGCTGCGGTATATCTTCAACGTCGAATTGCGGTTTTTTGGAGGAGTTCTGGGGACTATCGTCCGACTGTGCCTTGCTCTTCTGCAACTTCAGCAGACGTCGTTTGAGGGAGCTGAGCATACCGCCACCCTTCGTGTTGGCAGCGCCGCCCGACGGTTTGTTGTCCACTGTGTCGTCTTGCGGGAACGATTCCCCCTCCGTCTCCTCCAGCATCTCTTCCGTGGCCGGAAGCATGTCCCAGTAATGCAGGAACGCATTCTTCTCGGCCCCAATGTCGACGAACGCAGCTTGCAGCGACGGCTCCAGATTGCGTACCACCGCCTTGTAAATGCTCCCGACCAGGTGCTCCTCGTCTTTGCGTTCTACGAAATAATCTTGCAGTCGACCGTCTTCGGCCACTGCTACACGTGTTTCTAAATCTTCTTCATTGATCAATAATTGTTTCATTTACGTTCACTTAAAGTTGAAAAGTTGGTACTTAAGCCGTCATCGTCCGCACCCGCGGGGTATATGCAACAGAGGTGTCGGTGTCAGTCGTTACCACCTGAGGCGCGCGATGCGATGTCCAGCTTTGTGCCCGGGGTTACCGTGGCACCGCGTAAAAATTCTTCGGCCGTCATTTCGTGACGGCCTTCGGGGATGACGCGCTGTATGTCCAAGACTCCCTGGCCGCATTGCACCCGCCATCCATGTCTGTCTGCCTGAATTACTTCACCGGCAACCGCTCCGGTACTCCTCTCGTCCATTACAACCGCGGCCGCCATCACCTGAATGCGTTTCGTTTTCCTGCCGGTCGATAACCAGAAATGTGCGCGCGGCCAGGGAATGTAGGCGCGCACTTTTCGTTCGATGAGATCCGCGGATTCCGTCCAGTCGATCTCTCCATCCGATTTCTTCAGTTTCCGCGCACGCGTGGCATGGTCATCGTCCTGAGGGTCAGGCACCACTCCCTCCCGACAAACCTTCCACATACATTCGACAACATGCGACGCCGCCAGTTCCGCCAGCCGCTGTTCCAGCTGCTCCGCCGTGTCATTCTCGCGAATAGTCAGTGGAAACTTCGCGTATACCGGACCCGTGTCCAAACCTTCGTCCATTTGCATGAAAGAAATCCCGGCAGTCTCGTCACCCGCTATAATGGCGGCACTCACCGGTGCCGCACCGCGATGGCGGGGAAGCAGCGAGGCATGAATGTTCAGACACCCAAACGGCGCCACCTTAAGCACCGCGGCCTTCAGAAGCTGACCAAACGCGGCCACCACCACAATCTCGGGCTGCAACACACGCAAACGCTCGAGAAACTCGGGATCATTTACCGAACATGGTTTGTCGACCTCTAAACCGAGTTCTTCGGCGTGCTCTCCAAAAGGCGTGGCCTGCATATGCTTGC
Organism: Minisyncoccota bacterium; assembly: GCA_021734725.1. Classification (GTDB taxonomy): domain Bacteria; phylum Verrucomicrobiota; class Lentisphaeria; order Oligosphaerales; family MVZH01; genus JAIPIM01. The sequence goes on from JAIPIM010000071.1 coordinate 10,182, forward strand.
GACGACCGGCACGGCGGTCCGGCTGCGTGCCGACACCCACAAGGCGGATCGCGCTTGAACCGTACACCGCCGTTAACGCAGGCACCGCGATTACCCCGGATCCCAGAAAGTAAACCGCGATTGCGTCACTTCGACTTGTCTTCTCTGCATTCACGTCTATAAATTACTTGTCAGTAGCCGTAAGATCGATACACGGCCGACCAGCGGGCCTTATGCATTTGGCCTCGCTGTCATGTAAAAAACTGGCCATTGGAAATTGACTATTGTATATTGAATATTCTGACCGACAGTCGACTCCACGCCAAATACGAAAGATCAAAAATAGATACGTACTATAGCGCCATACACCCCGTCATAAAAGGACGCGTACGTTTGAAGCACTCACTGACACCTGTTGCACTGGGGCTCGGTTCGAATAAAGGGACCCCAGAATCCAATATCCAACGCGCCATACAAGCATTGACGCGCAACGGCCTGAAAAATCCGCGCGTGTCGCCCTTATACAAAACGGCGCCGGTCGATTGCGAACCGGACACTCCCCCTTTTGTGAACGCTGCTGTCACCGGCGGCTGGAATAATACACCGGACACGTTGTTCGCGCTGTGCAAGGATATAGAAAGACAGCTCGGACGCCCCCGGGAGCACTCAAGCCGACAAGCACGCATCATCGACATTGACATCCTCCTGTTCAACGGTCGGGCGATTCATAACGACCGCCTCACCATTCCCCACCGGCAACTGACCTCTCGCCTGTTCGTGCTCGCCCCCCTCCACGATATCGCTCCCGACTGGAGGGTCCCAGGACAACACGCAACAGTCAGAGATTTGTACCGAAAGCTAAAGGAAACCGAGCAGCGCGGAAAGCAATGGATCAAACGCCTCACCCTAAGTCCAAACGGTAACGACGGCTCTCGGTAGGTACGGCTCTCCAGGGCTCTACCCCATCAGCCACGCCCCTTCAGAGCTATACCGGCAATCATTACTCTCCAGGGACTGTACTTCATTCCCGACATCCCGTCCGAGCACACGGCCCCGGCCAAAAGTCACCACCAAGAACGCATTGCATTCCACGTCCAACGGTATAAATTAACCCATCATCATTCGTGGGGCATTAGCTCAGTTGGCTAGAGCACTACACTGGCAGTGTAGGGGTCATCGGTTCGAATCCGATATGCTCCACCATTTCCGTGCTTTTCGACGAACCGCTTTCAGCCGACGAGTTTCTTGACTTCTACTCGAACCTCCGCGACCGGATTCCCCGGGTTGAAAAAATAGACTTGGTACGCCTGACCAGGCCGCCCCCATTCTTGCTTTCGAACCCATCAGCGGCACCTTCGTGCATATAAGCGATGCGGATAGAATGGCGGACTGCTTTTCCTTCGCATGCCGAGCATACGAAGACGTCATGGGCAACCTGGAACACCAGCGGACCCTGGCGGCCCGACATAGCCGCAAAAACAACCCCTCTTATGTGCCCCCATCTTTCGGTTGTTTCAATTGGGCCAAAAAAGAGTGAGGAACGCGACCGCTCGTCCATTATTCACCACAAAGGCTCAAAGAGCGTTGTGGCCGATGCGGCTACGCCGGGGACACATGTGTATAGGCAATTCGCTTGGTCAGTCGCCATATTCGTCCGCGTTTTCCGGCATGGACAAGAGTACTTTCTTGTCGGGCATGGCGGCTTTGAGTTCTTCCATGCTGTCGCCGCCGGGCTGGATCGGGAGGGCGACCTGGCCGCCTTCAATCACGCTGCGGATCATAGCGCAGAAGATCTGGAAACCAGCATAGGCGCTGTCGAAGTTGCACGGATGCACCGTGCCGTCATTCAACCAATCGGCCATGTCCTGGATGTATCCGGGCATGTCCAGATCGTAATTCATGCAGCCTTCCCCGGATTGGAGGCCATCTTTGGTAACGGCACGCCAGCCGCCGCCGGTCAGGACTTCGGCGAATCCCTCGGTGCCTTGGGCGCCGATACGTGCTTTACGCCACCAGTAGTCGACTTCCGGCACGTCTGGGGCGCCAGCCCCGCACTCGACGATCCCGCGGACACCGTTGTCGAACTGGATCAGTCCAGCGATGTAATCCGGCGACACGTGGGCATCGGCAAACTTGCCCTTGCCGGCTGCCTGGGCCATCACCCATTCGGCGTCAGCGTTGTCGTTGAACCAGCGGGTGTAGTCGATCAAGTGAGTCATCATATGCGCCATCCATCCGGTAGACGTACCGTAAACCGTGTGGACGCGGCCGAGGGCGCCACTGGCGATGATCTCTTTAACTTTTTGGTAGTGCGCACCATAGCGGTGCTGGTGGCTGACCACGGCCTTGGAATCGCTGGCGGCCAGGGCTTCCTTAATGGCCGCGGCTTCTTCACTGTTCAGAGCAATCGGTTTTTCGAAGGCGATCAGCTTGGCACCGTTCTCGATGCCGATCTTGATCATATCCAGACGCAGGTTGGGCATGGTGCAAAAGCAGAAGACATCCGGCTTCAACTCCGCGGCCATGGCAGCTGCGTCGCTACCAGTCCTGGGGTTCCCCAAATCCGGCGCGGCGGCGGCCAGCCGGTCCTCGTCAATGTCACAGATGCCGACGACTTCAAAATTGTCATTGGCGTGAAAATGCGTAGCGTGGTGATTGCCGCGCTTGCCCATACCAACGACCATTACGCTGTAGGTACTCATGAGAATGGCCTCGTGTTGCTTCGTGTCTCGGTTGTCGGGCAGCCCACCTTATTGGGCCTGATCCCATTCGATGACCTTGGCGATCACGCAGTCGACTTCTTCCTGCGTCAGTTCCGGGAACATGGGCAGTGACACACAGGTATCGGCGTTGTGCTCGGCGTTTTCGACCGAACCGACGATCTCGTATTCCTTACCCCAGGGGAAGCCTTCCTGCTTATGGATGGCGATGGAATAGTGCGTTTTGGCATCGACGCCGTTATCGTTCAGGAAATCCAGGAGATTCTGACGCGTCGCACGATCCTTGGTCTCAACGACATACAGATGATACACATGGCGGAAACCCGCCTTGTTGACCGGAAGCTTGATGTTCCGGCATTCCTTCAAGCCTTCATCATAGGCCCGGGCCCACTTGATGCGCAGATCGGTCCACTCGGTGATATGCTTCATCTTGGCGCTGAGGACGCCAGCCTGCAGATCGTCCAGGCGGCTGTTGAAGCCCATGCTGTGATGGTCACGCTTGCCGGAACCGTGGTTGCGCAGCTTACGGATGCAGGCATCGATCTCTTCGCGGTCGGTGAAAACCATGCCGCCGTCACCGTAGCAACCGAGGTTTTTCTGAATGATGTAGCTGGTCGTGACCGTGGCACTTTTCTGGCCCTGCTGAAAGTCATCGCCCTCACCATCGATACCTTGGGCGTTGTCTTCAATCACTTCCAGGCCGTGTTTTTCAGCGATGGCCCAGATGGCCGGCATATCGGCGCACTGACCATACAGATGGACCGGAATGATGGCCTTGGTTTTGTCGGTAATGGCCGCTTCGATCTTGTTCGGATCAATGCACTTGGTTTCCGGATCGCAGTCGACCAGGACGGCCTTGGCACCGGCAATCCAGATCGCTTCAACGGTGGCGAAAAAGGTGTTCGGATGGGTAATGACTTCATCTCCCGGGCCAATGCCCAGAGCGATCAGGGACAGCCATATGGCGTCCGTGCCGTTGCCGACACCGACGGCGTACTTGCTGCCGAAATATTCCGCGGCCTGCTTCTCAAAGGCCGCCAACATCGGTCCCTGGACGTATTTGCCGCTTTCCAAAACAGTCTGGATTTTCTCGTCGATTTCGTTCTTGATGTTGTGGTACTGACGGACATGACCGTAGAAGCCGACTTCCATGATATTCCCTTTCG
>JAIPIM010000072.1 GCA_021734725.1 Minisyncoccota bacterium
AAAGAAGCATGGCAAACCCAGCGTGCGCCGCCGCGGATAATGACGACGCCTTGAGGAGATCGCTGTGCGGAATGGGTGAACGGGATTCTTTTTCCGACATAATGGCCTTCCTTCTTTCCGAGATGTAGGGAATTGCGAAATGCCGTTCCGGAGAACGACAGGTCGCGACGACAGCGATGGACCATGCAGCCCGACACCATCGTAATCCGCTATTCTCGTCCGCTATTGTTAACCGATTCCTCGTTTTCTTTCACACATACTTCGCATAATATTTTGGCAGCACCCCCAAGGATAAGTTGTCAAGATTTGTATTCCTCAGAATATATCACGGCATGACCTTATGCAAAAAGGTATTTCGTGACCTTTTCGCATAAGGTCCAGCTACTCGCTGAAAACCGAACACTGAAACAGCGGGTTCAGGATACTGTTATTTTTGGAACCAAGCACTAGAGTTTCATTCTTAATGCTCAAACAAATTCCAACGTCAATCGTTGGACAGGTATAGTTCTATGGCACGTACATTTGCGCTCGAAGGCCCGCCCGCGGGGTGGCGTCGTGATTTACTCGCGGATCTGAACGAGGAACAGCGTGCCGTGGTCACCGCAAAAGGGGGGCCAATGCTTGTTGTTGCCGGTGCGGGCAGCGGCAAAACGCGTGCATTGACGTACCGCCTGGCCTGGCTTGTCGAAAGGGGCGCTGACCCCGGGCGCATCCTGCTGATGACATTCACCAATCGCGCCGCACAGGATATGCTCCGCCGTGTCGGGGCTCTGCTGCATCAGGACATTCGACGCATTTGGGGCGGAACATTTCACCACATTGGCAACCGGTTACTGCGGTTGTATGGCACGCGGGTCGGAGTGGACCCGGCGTTCACCATCATTGATCGAGAGGATTCGTCGTCACTTATGCGTTCGTGCGTGATGGACTTGGGACTGAGCCATGAAAAACGTAATTTTCCCAACAAAAACGTATTGGTTGCCATATCCAGCCTTGCACGGAATACCATGTCCTCGGTGGAGAATATAGTAGACGACCGCTACTCTGATTTTACGGATAAACTGCCCGATATCCAGCGCACCCTCGAAGCTTACACCGAGAAAAAGAGAGAATCACAAGTACTGGACTTTGACGATCTTCTGGGTAAATGGCTGGAGCTTCTGGAAGATCATTCAGATGTACGGAATATGCTCGCGGACCGTTTTGAAAACATCATGGTGGACGAATACCAGGATACCACCGCCATTCAGGGGCGGATTGTGGATTGCCTGGGGGCAAAGCACCGGAACATCTGTGTTGTCGGTGACGATGCACAAGCCATCTACAGTTTTCGTGGAGCAACATTCGCTAACATTCTTCACTTCCAGGACCGTTACCCGGACGCCGTCCTGTACAAGCTTGAAACCAATTATCGTTCCACCCCGGAAATCCTGGGACTGGCCAATGACAGTATCGGGCACAATCGCCACAGGCTGGAAAAACATTTGCGCGCAGTGAAAGAAGTCGGCATCATGCCTGCACTTGTCCCCTGCGAAGACCACAACCAGCAGGCCCGATTCATCGCTGAGTATGTCCGTTACCTTTTGGACCACGGGAAGAAACCCTCTGATATCGCGGTGCTCTACCGGAGTCATTGGCACTCCATGGAAATACAATTGGAATTGCAACGCGCCACCATCCCTTTCCAAGTACGCGGTGGCGTCCGATTCTTCGAGCAGGCGCATGTCAAAGATTTACTGGCCTACCTTCGTATTATTCACAACCCTCATGACGAAACCGCCTGGAATCGAGTTCTGCCACACATACAAGGGATCGGTGAACGCCTCTCCCAGCGCGTATGGAATGCCATCTGTTACCATGACAACCCCTTGAAATCCGCGGTTCGTGACGAGACGGTGAATGTACTGCCGAAGCGACTGCGTGCCGATTTCCTGGCCTTGGCAAAACTGCTGAATAAGCTCGCCGGCATGACCGTTCCCGGCCCCATCCTCGCAAAGATCCTGAAAGAGCGGTATGACAACTACGTGACGGTAACATTTGAGAATGCACGACAACGGCGGGATGACCTGCGCGGGATGATAGAGTTCGCTGAGGACTACGATACGAGCGAAACGTTCTTGGGCGATGTTACGCTGGCAACCGAGTTCGCGGGCGAAACTGCGTTGGGTGAGGAAAACGCCGACGCCGACCATGCGGTTATATTGTCCACCGTTCACCAGGCAAAAGGACTGGAGTGGTCCGTCGTGTTTATCCCGTGGCTGGTAGAGGGACGGTTCCCCGTCGAGTGGTCCAAGAATGAAGTGGACGAAGAGGAAGAGGAGCGCCGGATCTTCCACGTGGCGGTGACACGGGGGGAAAAGGAACTTTACCTCTTGGTGCCGCGCCTTGCACACAGGCGCAATAAAGGAATCATCCGACTTGAGCCCAGCGTATTTGTCAGAGAACTGAGCGAGCACGTATACGAGCCGTTACTCATAGAATCCGGCGGCGTCAGGCGACATCGTGACTCACGGGGAAGGGGCAGAAAGGAGTCGGGGTGCTCTTGCGAAGACAGCGCGGATGGCGAGTTAGTCTATGACTACGATGCCTAGTGTGCGGTAAAGTAAATTCCTGCACATTGGCCGAGAGTATTGTGAGTCGCGGCGTGGAAGCCCTACCCACATTTCTGTATGTGGTCAAATGGCAATGAACGCGGGAGGCGGTTCCACCCGGCGACCGCTGACCAACGCAGTCTTCACCCATGTCTTCCACATCGACAATCATCCGGACATACAGGCATCCCACGGGATGGATCCACCGCGGAATGTGTGGGTGGTACATTGCCTGGCTGAGGACGAGACGTGTTGTTTTGTGGGAGTTTGTTAAGGGGTTTCGACGTAGAGATTCCAAGGACTTTGTCCCTTCGCTATCCATGCAGCTCCCCGTTGGGGAGCGAGCGTCCAAGCACCACGAACCACGCGCCAAGCACCACGAACCACGCGCGACGCACCACGAACCAAGCATCACGAACACTATCCATGGGTGCGAGCTAGCTGAACGTCCAGATTGGCCACCCTTGTTCCCTGGCATGACTCGCCAGTCCCGGTGAGGGATTCGTGGGGCGCGGGAACCCCACCGCGGACAGCACCGGAATATCAGCTATGCTGTCGCCATAGTACGCTGCAGATGCCAACGTGCAGCCTTTCTCCTTACAGTAATGGTCGGCTGCCTCAATCTTGCCGGGTCCGCCGCAATAAGTGCCCTCTGTACGACCGGTGTACACACCATCACGGATCTCCAGGCGCGTTGCCAGAATGTCGTGAAGCCCGAATTCCTCCGCCGCTGGCCGGGCCACCACTTCGTTTGTCGCGGTCAGGAGGGCAGCCGGCACGTCGGCGTTCAATACCTGCTGGACTTTTTCGCGCGCGTCGGCATAAATCGTGGGTCGCACGAATGTCTCAAAATGTTCACGCGAAAGACGCGCCATTTGTTCCGGTGTTCGGCCCCTGAACTCGGCAAGCTGAAAAGCCATGAATTCCGCTATTTGCAGGTTGCCGTCTTTGTATTGTTCAAAGAAATAAGCGGCCCGACTGCGTGCGGACGGAGACGCCAGTCCTTTGGCAATCAGAAATTCCTTCCACGACACATCGCAATCGTTGTCGATCAGCGTATGATCCATATCGAAGAAGTAAAGAGAAGGGGTAGAATCGGGCATCGGTTTAATAGTTTCCTGGTCTGCCAGTGCTAACTGCGTTTGAAATTTGCGGGATGCATATCATTTTATAAGCTTTTGCCACCAGACTCTTGAACGTGGCGATGAATGTGTTGGACCCCAAGGTCCCGCACACCGTGAATAAGAATCGGATAAAGGACGGACGCCCCTTAACATAAGGACGGAAAAAAGCTATGCCTAATACTCGATCCGCGAAAAAACGGCTTGTTCAGGACGTTGGCCGGAAGAAGCGCAACATGCACCGTAAACTGGCGGTCAAGGATGCAAAAAAGAGTTTCCTCAAGGCCTTAGATACCGGAAATGTGGCGGAAGCGCAAGAAGCGCTGACAAAGTGTTTCGCAGCCTTGGATCGTGCTGCTAATCACAATACCATTTCGAAGAACAAGATGTCGCGAGATAAGAAGCGACTGTCTGTAAAACTTCACGCGGCACAGCAGGCCGGTTAACATTCCTCTTCGTACGTCTTGTCTTTTTTCTGCCCGGCCAAGGCTTCTGGTCTAAACGGATTGAAGCGTTGAGTCTTTCACATCCGTATAATTCTATTTGGCCGGTGTGTCTTGTTCTTCCGCGTTTGCTTTCGGCGTTTGCTTTTCGGAGGGTCCGAACAGCACGTTAATGGCATCCAGCACTTCCTCCTCCGTTGAGGACTTATCTCTTTTGGTGGTGTCGGTGGAACCCTGGGGGGGCGCCTTTTCTTGGGATTCCGGTTGTGGCTCTACGCTCTTTCCCTCACTGTCCTTGGGGGTGCCTTTTAACAAGCCCTTCAACAGCGACTCCGCATCGATTTTTTCACCCTTGATTGCGGAGTCAACGGCACTCCGCACTGCTGTTGTTCCACGATTCAAGAGGAGTTCGCGGACACCGGCCGTAATACGCGGTTTTTGTGTCGGATTTGTCAGTGGTCCCGTGACTGCCAGGGAAACCGGGATCGTACTATGGCTGACTTGTCCCGGTTTCGCGTCCAGCAGTTCTCCGTACCCTTGCCCCATCAATCGTTCGCGAAGCTCGCCGCCGACCGCAAAGGACAGTACGATATCCCAGCCAGTATGTAAATCGACCGCACCGTCACCCGTCACCTGAAGGTTATCGCCTGTCATGGTTAATTCACGGATGTCCGCCGTTCCCGCGTCCAGTTGTGTACGCAGCGTCCCCTTGTTAAAGAAAATCTCTCTTAACTCAGGCAGTTTCCATTTGGTAGCGGCTTCATCCAAAGCCTCGATTTTCTTGATCGACAACAGATCCAGCTCAGCATTTACATCGCCAGCCATCGTCCGTTGCAGGTCAGCGGCTCCGAAACCTTGTCCCTTCAACGTGGCCTGAAGCGAGGAAAGTTTTGCATCAATCTGCTGGCGTAGAGCCGGCGGCCCGAAAGAAGCCAGAATGGGATCTATGTCCAGTGCTTGCACGGATACAGCGAGATCGTACTGTCGGTCCGCTGTGTCGACCCCGATCTTTCCTTCCAGATGGACCGGCGCCCCGTTAATTGTAAGGTCCAGCGGACGAGCGTACACCGTGCCGTTTTGCACCAGCAGTGTTCCCAATGCTTCGGACATGTTCATGCTTCGGTACTGCCAGTCTTTGAGGTTCAGGTTTACCGTCAAGTCCAGACCTTCGGGCAGCGCCCGCTCAGGTTCTTCCGCTTTGGCTTCGGGTTTTTCCTCGTCCTCTGCCTTGCGCTTTTCGGCAAAAAGATCGGCCAGCTTATAGCCCATCCCCGCCACCGCTTCCACATCCATGGTATCCGAGCGAAGTTTTACTGTTGTAGGCTGTGTGTCAGGCGGCAAGGCCACTCTTCCCGTCGCGCTCAAGTGGATGATTTGTTCTGAACGGCTGTTGCCGCTGATGTCGAATGTTTTGATGTCGAAAAGGCCTCCGGTTTTCACGATGTGAAAATCCGTGTTCACCATAGTACTGGGGCTTACCCCTATCTCCGGATCGATGATGATAGCTTCCGGAATCACGAGTTGCCCGCGGATTGCCGTTGCTTTGTCCAGCCCCCCCATGGTCACCTGCAAATTGCCGTTTGCCGAGAAGGTGTCGATAACCAAGCCCTTCAGCAACTCGCGGGGCACTGCCTTGAAGAGGTCATGTGTCAGTTGGCTGAGAACCAGCGTATAGGAGCCTTGTTTGCTCATCAAGTCATAGGTGCCCGCCTGGCGCAATTCGACGGCCTGTTTGCCGTTCACCGTGATGGCGGTGGTGGATGGTTTCAGCTGAAATTGTTCCAGCTCGGTTATGGTTCCCTGAATGCCCTGAATAAGGGTGATCGAACCAAACTCACGGCCGTTGATCGTGGCGGTCGCATTCTCGGTTTTGATTTCCCCGGAGATTGTAATACGTTCGCCGTTCCCGCTAATCCGAGCCGTGGCGTTTCCGTTCAACATGCCTCGATTGAGTTGCCACCTCGTTTCCGGCGTTCGAAAAGTGTTCAGCAGCCTCAAGTCAAGGGTGTTGATTGTCACTGTCAGTTCGGCGGGTTCAGCCCCTGCCTCTCTCCTTTGTGAATCTTTAGCCTGGATAACCGCCGGCTGGGTGAGCTTGCACTGGATGACTTGGCGACCGTTCTGTGAAATGTCGACCTGTATGTCCTCGATCGTATACTTTTTTGCTTTGGTGTCTGCCGAGATACTGTGTGTCAGATGCAGATTGGCGGGTGGAAGCGGGGTGAGATTGCGCGCCTCTGAGGCGAGCGTGAAGTTCTGGACATTCAGTTCTCCCTCAGCCTTCACTTCTTGGCCTTGGGTGAATGTCAAATGTCCGTGGTACGCGCCTTGCGTGTTACCAAAGTCGTAATCGCCCAATAAGGCGCCCACGATGGTCAGACCATCCGAGGTAACAGGATCGATTGACAGGTTCACATCGGCACTCAGCGGATCCGTGTGTCCCTTTCCCGACATGTGGAGGCGGCTTAGTTCGTCGGCACTGCGCAGGATACTGAGGTTGCAGCTGGACACGTTCCACTGGGGTCCGGTCATACCCCCGTCGACTTCAAGACGTGTGGAGATATCGGTGAGATCCACTTCCCCTACGTGACCCGCCAAATTGTCCAGCGTGATTGTTCCACGCACTTGCTCCGGATCAAGAGCGGCTGTCATGTCTATCGTGAACGCGGCTTTTAATCGGCCGGTTTTTAAGACAAATTCATTTCCGCGTCCGCCGCGAACATCGCCCCGCAGACTGATGTCGGCCGTCTGTCCGTTCGCGATGTGCTCGGCCATTATCTCGACATTGTCAATATCAAGCGATACAGGGACCCCTTCCCGGACGGTACGATACGTCAGCAAGCCGTCGTTGATCGCGACGCTGTCAATGCGCACGTTGCCCAGCATAAACGAAAAAAGGCTGTAGGAGCATGACACCCGAGACGCTTCGAGATGCACGCCGTTTGCCGGTTGCGCGAAGGTGAGGTTTGTAAGTGTGATCTTCGACAGTGGAGAAAACGCCACGCCTTCGGCTGTGAGTTCTCCCCCGGTTTTGGCTGCAATGCGCGGCAATAAAACACCCTTGACAAATGCGGGTCTGCTGACGACCACATACAAGACAGAGACGAGTACGCCGCATAGGACCGCGGCCACGCACAACCATTTCAGCCAGCGTTTCATGGTTTATTCTCCTCTTTTGATACTTTTAATAAAACGTTTGACACTGCCTCAAGTTCGATTGTGCCTTTTGCCGATTAGTTTCTGCAACTTCGGGTGGGGTTTCAGCGTATGGAGTTGCTGGAGGATTGCCTCTGGTTTGATAATGCCGTTTTCGGTGATGATCCCCGTGCAGTACTTCAGCGGGGTTGTGTCAAAGTAGACATTCACAGCCGAGACGCCCGGGGGGCAGCTGCTCAGTATTTCGTGGGCCGGCCTTTCTGCTTGACCGGGCAGTTCCGTGCCGGAAGGCAGGAATTTAGAACTGTCGCATAGGCCGTAAAAGTCAACATTCCGCGCTGCCGCCGTCAATGCCAGAGCGTAGGTGCCAATTTTGTTGACTAGTCCTTTCTCGCACACAGTATCCGCCCCCACAAGGATGATATTGGCGTGTTGCACGAACAATCCGGAGGCGGCATCCACGATAAAGCGGACCGGAATGCCGGCTTCGCCTAGCGCTTGTGCCAAGGCCACTCCTTCTTTCTGGGGGCGAGACTCTGTGCATATCACTTCAAATTTCTTCTTGCGGGAGGCTGCGTGAAGAAGCGCTTTCAGAACCGTGGAGCTGTTGGAATGGGTGAACACTGTATCGCCATCGCGTATGATTCCACTTGCCTTGCGACGGACCGCCTCGTCAGACGATTCAATGCCGGAGGCGAAATTCTTACATGCTTCCGCTACACGGCGCTGAATAGGCCCCGCGACTTGTTTGCGGTCTTCTTCGTTGAGAATAGTGTTGACAAGGTTGAACAGGGGTGCCATGGCCGGTTGCGCGAAAGCAAGCTTTTCAGCAACTTCATCCAAAGCATCCACAAAAAGCTCCTCCTCGGCATCCGCCATGTCCGCGGTCAGCCGCAGAAACGCCTCAACGGCCCGTTTGACGATCTGCGAGGCACCGCTTTCCGTGTCGTCCTGAATGGTCGTTATGTCGTTCTGTACAGACTTTGGTATCGTAGCCATAAGCACTGCTCCGTATGCTTGCGTCAATAGCTCGGAAACCAGACAACCGTCAGTGAAATTTTTTATCCATCCGCTATGTTGTTACTCTACCGTCTCAATCCACGACTTCGAAACGGTACCGTTGAGTTTTCCTTCTGGTAAGGTACTTTGAACATGGACAAAACCACACGCAGAAAGGACGGATGATGAATCGGTCAAAAACGGGGACAATGATCGTGGCCCTGTGTGTCCTGTCCGGGGGGGGGCAGTCCATGGCCGCGGAGCAGGGCGCGGACGACCGGATCGAGAGGCAGACACCAATCGCTGTTATGCAGACATCGCTGGGGACAATTGAGATTGAACTGTTCCCAGAGGACGCCCCGGGGACTGTTCGCAATTTCATCAATTATGTCGAGGAAGGATTCTACGACCATACGATTTTTCACAGGGTTATCCCGGGATTCATGATCCAGGCGGGAGGATTGAGCCCTGATATGAAACCGGGGAAGACACGCGACCCCATACGTAACGAAGCAGATAACGGCTTGCGCAATGAGCGGGGAACGCTTGCCATGGCTCGTACGCAGGCGGTTCACAGTGCCACTGCCCAGTTCTTCATTAACCTCACGGATAACCACCACCTGGATCCTAGACCGGGCAGTTTCGGATACGCTGTTTTCGGGAAAGTAATCCGTGGAATGCAGGTGGTTGACAGGATTGCCGCGGTGCCTACTGTCCGACGCGGCATGCATGCAAGCGCACCCAAGGACCCCGTCATGATTGAATCGCTAAAAATGAAGAAAGCTGTACCCCGCCATGACCGGACAAACCCTAAGTAAACCTGTCCTTCGGCGTGTGGTGATCGTTTTTTCGATGCTGGCAACCCCGCTTTTCTCGGCGGCGCAGGACAATCCTTGGTACACTGATACAGTGGGCCGGATCTATGCACGCTCGCTTCCAGGGGCGCAACTGGATATCCATACAGAACTGCGCATGTTCCGGCCCGGGTGGAAAATGATTTCGCTGGATGCCGCGGCGGATGGTAAAAAAACGGAGCACGCGGATACGGTCGAATGGACGGGACGCATCCCCGTGACAGATAAGCAGTCATGTTCCTACCTCCAAGTTCTTCAGCATCGGGACGGCCTGGCAGAGGTCACGCTGACGCTGAAAGCTCTCACACCGGTCGGACTGGAAGGTGTCTATTTCTGGGTTCAGCTGCCGGTCCCTATGTTCTCGGGAGGCTGGGGACTCCTGGACAAGGCAGACGGCTGGCCTGTTGGGATCCCGTTGCCAACCTACGAAAAGATTACCACACACATACTTGGTGCGGCGGACGCTCAGAAAGCGGTCGTCAAAGGACCGGAGGAATCTCCACAATTCACCATCTCCCTCGCCCGTCAACGTCGTATGCAGTTGCAGGATGACCGCGTGTTCGACAGTCCAAATTACGGTATTCTGATTGAGTTGCACGACGGGGACCTGAAGCAGGGGCAGAGCGTGACCCTGAAAGCCACATTCAACGTGACGGCGACGGTGGATCGCCGCCCCGCTGAAATAGTTGTCCAGGTCGATGCGCCGGAAATGCGGTTCAATGGATTTGGTGGCAACTATTGCTTTGCCACGGAAACACCACACACTGAGTATACACTGTCCCACCTCAACGTTGCATGGGCGCGTACCCAGATGAGCCTCGAGCTGTGGGAACCCGAGAACGACAACGAGGCGCCCAATGACATTGGCTGGGGGGGCTTCGTTAAACAAGACCGACCCGGCAGTAAGTTGCGAGACGAGTTCTCGCTCGCGCAGAAGATTCAGGAGAGATGGATTCCGCTCTGCATGAGCATTTGGTACCTGCCTGCCTGGATGTACAGTGATCCGGAACGGCCGCGCAACGATTTCGGACGTGAAATCGCCGACGGGTACCTTGAGGAAGTGGTTGAAAGCATCGCGGCATACTTGCTGTATGCCAAACGCCGATACCGTATAGAGCCGAAGTTCGTGTCGTTCAACGAACCGGACGCCGGGGTCCATGTTGCTTTGACACCGCAGCAGCATGCGACCGTGATAAAAGCTCTCGGAAAACGCTTTGAGGAAGAAGGACTGACAACCAGAATGCTGCTCGGCGACGTCAGCAACGCGTCGGGGGATGCCGTCGAGTATGTCCGAACCGCGCTCGAGACCGAGGGAGTCCTGCCGTACGTCGGAGCCTTGGCGTTTCATACCTGGGGCGGCGCGACTGCCGCTGAATACAGTGCATGGTCTCGTTTGGCGGCTGAGATCAAGCAACCGCTGTTTGCGACGGAGGTTGGCCTCGATCCCAGCGCGTGGCGGACCAAGAGTTACGAATCCACCGCATACGCACTGAAGGAGCTGGCGCTTTACGTGAAGATGCTGGCCCACGCATCACCGGCGGTGGCGCTTTACTGGGAGTACACGGCGGATTATGCGCTTCTCGAAGAAGTGGAGCCGGACGCCGGCGGGCCGAAGCTGAGGCCTACCCCGCGGTATGAATTCATGAAACAGCTGGCGGATCTGACCCCCGTTCCCGCTCACTACCTTCAGATTGTGTCGAGTCACCCTCTCGTGTCGTGCGTGGGATTTCGGTGCCCGGGGGAGAATGAAGAAACCTATGTTGTTCACGTTGTGAACTCCGGCTCGGAGCGGTCCCTCACGGTGAAAGGATTGCCCGTTACGGTAACCTCCCTCGAGGTTCAGGTCGCGAATGCTGCCGGTGACACTGGGGAAAAAGAGTCGGTACTTGCCGTTGACAAAGGCCGCGCGACCACGGAGCTGCCGGCGCAATCCCTGGTTTCCTTGACGGGCGTGGTTGCACGATAAGCTTCTCGCATAAACCTGACCTGAATCCGTGAGAAAACAAAGAGCAAACAGGAAAGAATCCATGGCGAAGCAACCGAATATTCTTCTGATTACAACGGATCAGCAACACTATGATACGCTTGGTGTCGCAAATCCTCGTATTCGGACGCCTTCCTTGGACAGGTTGGCGGAGGAAGGGGTCCGATTCGACCGGGCATACTGCTGCAATCCGGTGTGCTCACCCTCGCGGTCCAGCATCATCACCGGTCTCTATCCTGCCTGGCATGGATGCTGGACGATTGGCGTCAAGCTGCCTGAAGACGTCCCGACGGTCGGCGACGAATTTCAGCGGCATGGGTATGAGAGCATCCTGGTGGGGAAAGCACACTTCCAGCCCTTGGCCTCCGCCCCCGGAAGTGAATCCATTGAGTGCCAGCCAATCCTGAGGGATCTCGATTTCTGGCGCGAATTTCACGGCCCCTGGTATGGTTTCAACCACGTCGAAACCGCGCGTATGCACGGGCATGAGTCGCATGCAGGTCAACACTACGCTCTTTGGCTGGAAGAGAAAGGGCTCGCGAATTGGAAAGACTATTTTCAGCAATGGCCGCCCAGCGATGGCGACAAATACAATGGCCCGCACTACTTGAAGGACGCCTTAACCTGGGATTTGCCGGAAGAACTGCACCACACGCACTGGGTCGGCGAACGTACGGTCAAGAACATCGAAGCATGCGCCAACGACGGAAAGCCCTTTTTTCTGTGGTCCAGTTTTTTCGATCCCCACCCCCCGTACGTCATTCCGGAGCCGTGGGCCAGTATGTACGATCCGGCCGATATGCCCATTGGACACTTGGTAGAAGGGGAACATGACGACATGCCTCCCCAGTTCGCGAAGACGCAGGAAGAATCTCCCGACTTCTCCGAGTACTTGGAAGAAGGAGGTAACGGACTCCACGGCTTTCATTCCCATTTGCATAACGAAGCGGAGTTGCGCCGGAGCATGGCCTATTATTACGGTATGATGAGCCTGATCGACCAGGAGGTCGGTCGCATCCTGGATGCGCTGGACCGTCTGGGCATCGCGGATAATACACTTGTCCTTTTCACCACGGATCACGGGCACTTCCTCGGGCAACACGGGCTCATTGCCAAAGGAGCATTTCATTACGAAGACTTGTTGCGCATTCCTATGATTGCACGTTTTCCGGGTCGCGTACCCGCCGGCCGAGTGTCTTCCACATTGCAGACCCAGATCGATTTTGCGCCGACTTTTCTGGACGCCGCCGGTATCGATGTCCCCGGTCTCATGCAGGGCTACAGTCAGTTGCCGGTCTGGTCCGGTGAGAAACCGGAGGTCGCGCGCGAGCATGTCCTGGTGGAAAATCGGCATAACCCGACGACCGTCCACCTGCGTACGTACGTTGACCAACGGTACAAGCTCACAGTCTACCGGGATAAAGAGTATGGGGAGCTGTTCGATCTCAAGGAAGATCCGCGGGAGCTGCACAACAGATGGAACGATCCCCAGTATGCTTCGGTCAAATCAAAACTGATGCACAGGTTTTTGCAGGCGGAGATTCAACGCGAACCCACGCGCATGCCGCGAATCGCGGGGGCATGATTCGGCGTATTCTTCTGTTTGCGGCAAACAAGGTCTTGACTTAAAGCGCTAAACAAACGCGAGAGAACCATGAGCGATAAAGAAAAACGTACCCACGAAGACGATGATTTTCAGCGCCAATTGCGCGATATGATGAAGAACGCCAATGTCAAGTTTATGTTTGGCGGGCCAGGCATGGGGGCCACCGCGGAAGAACCGGAAGAGAAGCCCGGCGAGACCGCGCCCGACCATACCATGGAAATACTCGAAAGCATCCGGAAATTTAACCTGAAACCGCGGGAGATCCGTGATTATCTGGATCGCTTCGTGATCAGTCAGGACGATGCGAAAAAAGTGTTGTCCGTGGCGATTTGCGATCATTACAATCATGTGCGGCAATGCGTCGACCATCCGGAGTTGCAGGAGAAGGATTACGCCAAGCAGAATGTCCTCATGCTGGGGCCCACGGGTGTTGGGAAAACGTACCTCGTGCGCTGTCTCGCCCGTCTCATCGGCGTGCCGTTCGTCAAGGCGGATGCCACGAAGTTCTCGGAAACAGGATATGTCGGGTACGACGTTGAGGACATTGTGCGCGACCTGGTGCGCTTGGCCGACGGGAACACGGAACTGGCGCGCTACGGGATCATCTATATCGATGAAATAGACAAGATTGCCGGCAAGAATACGCAGGGCATAAAAGACGTGTCCGGTCGCGGTGTCCAGGTGAACCTGCTCAAACTCATGGAAGAAACGGAAGTCAACTTGGTGAGCCAGACCGATATACTCGGCCAAATCCAGGCCGTCATGGCCATGCAGTCCGGGAGAGGGGCCCCTCAGCGCACGATTAATACCCGACACATGTTGTTCATCGTCAGCGGCGCGTTCGATAAACTGGCAGAACAGATCAAGCAACGGCTCGGCCGACAGCAAATCGGTTTTGACACAAGCCTGCACCGAGAAACCGAGGATACCAGTGACTTTCTCCGGCAAGTACAAAGCGCCGACCTCATGCAATACGGTTTCGAACCGGAGTTCGTCGGGCGTCTGCCAGTCCGTGTGGCCTTCAATCACCTTACATCCGAAGACTTGGAAAACATTCTCCTGAATGCGGAAGACAGTATTCTACAGCAATACCGACAGGATTTTGAGGGATACGGCATTCGGTTCAATATTCCCAGCGAAGGGGTATCTGAAGTTGCGCGGGAAGCCGCCACCGAGGAAACAGGAGCACGTGGCC
>JAIPIM010000073.1 GCA_021734725.1 Minisyncoccota bacterium
ACCACACACTCACACACTCACAGACTCACACACCCAATACGCCCGCACAAAAGAGTCACGGACAGCGCTCGCCGCACGTTGTGCCACGCCGACTTCCTCGTGCACGCCAAAAACCGTGGGACCACTCCCCGTGAGCCGCGCCGCAAGGGCCCCCTGTTCCTCGAGAAACGTCATAATCAACTCGATCACCGGAAACTTCCTGCACACCGGCACTTCGAATGCATTGAACATGTGTCGTGCGGCACGTGTCAGGTCTCCCTTCGCCATTGCCAGAGTCAAGTCATCGAGCGACGCAGCCGGATGGCCTCCAACCGGAACATGCCCGTATGCCCACGGCGTCGGGACAGGGAATCCCGCATTAACGAGAACATAGTGCGGTTTCATGCGGCATTCCACGGGCGTAAGCACGTCGCCAATCCCTTCCCCCACGCACGGGACAGGATTCAGGAAATACGGCACATCGGCCCCGAGTTTCCGCGCCACACCCGCCAGGATGTCCTCCGTCAACGGATGATCATACATCTCATTGAGCGCCTGTAACACCGCCGCCGCATCCGAACTACCGCCGGCGAGTCCCGCCGCAGCGGGGATATGCTTGCGAAGATGAATGTGCCATCCCGTATCGATGCCGACTGCTTCACGGAACGCGGACGCCGCTTTCCAGCACAGATTATCCTCATTGCCCGGCAGATCGTCCCGGTCCGTGGTCACCTTAAGGCCCGTTCCAGATACAATATCAAGCTCGTCAGTCAATCCGGGCAGTGGGTAAAAAACGGTCTCCAAGTCGTGGTAGCCGTCCTCACGCCGTGCAACAACGTTCAGAAACAAATTGAGTTTGGCCGGTGCATACACCCGCACGTTACAAAACTCCTTTCTCCTGAAAGATGAAGGATAAGTCCACTCCAAAAAGTACGTTGTGGCAGAAACAACGCATAATACGCCTCCAGACGTCGCAGGTTTCAGTGTTCAGGTGTCAGGTTTCATAAGGCACACGTACCAGTCCCGTAGATGGTTGAGGGTTATTCCCGAAACCTGAAACCTGACGGCTGCCGGCGATCCCTCATGCCAACATCACCTGCCCGCCTGTGATCGGCACGGCCTGACCGGTTTCGTATGTCTGATTAACCAAATACAGAATCGTATTGACCACGTCCGCTGGACGACAGCCGCGCCCCATGGGCACCTTACCCTCGTAAAACCGCTTCACATCCTCAATCGTCTCCGCGCCCGGCACCTTACCCGTACGCAGATACTGCACGAAAAGCCCATTTTCGGGATCACTCCACAGGGGACCCTCCAGATAATTACCGGGGCAGACACTGTTGACTTTTATGTGCTCCTCCACCAATTCCTTGGCAAAACTCTGTGTCATGCCGATGGTACCGAATTTGCTGCCTGCATACGCGGCATTCCGGTTGCTGCCCTCAAGACCGCTCTTGGAATTAACCTGAATGATATCGCTCCACAGTGCATCGTCACTCGCACCGTTCTGCTTCGCCATCACCGGCGCTATATGTTTGACACACAGGAAATAGCCGGTGTAATTAACATCCGTCACAAACTGCCAGTTGCGCAGCGTCATTTCTCGAACCGAGCCCGCTCTCAGGACTCCGGCATTGGCTATAAACACGTCACATCCGCCGCACGTTCGCACCACTTCAGCCACCATCCCGCGCACAGACTCTTCGTCAGCAACATTCACAGGCACTGAAAAGGCCGAGTGCGAACCGTATTTTCTCTCCAGCTCCGCCGCTGCTTCTCTTGCACCTTCCTCGTTCAAATCGGCCACTGCCACCACGGCGCCGGCCGCGGCCAGGCCATCGGCGATACCCAAGCCAAATCCCTGGGCCGCCCCCGTGACAACACAGATCCGGCCTCGCAAGCCTCCGGCCCCGGCACCGCCGGAAACCTTTTTACGATGCGCCTCCACCTCCCAATTTTCGATGAATTGTCGAGCACGATTGGAAAGGTAATTGGGACCTCCAAATGCGTGGGTAAGTTGTTCCACCAGCGCGCCATCCCGCGCGGCAGTCATCACTGCCCGGGCATCGTTCAAAGTCTCCCCACAAGCAAACACGGCTTTCCCCGCCACGCTCACAATCTTTGGCACCCCCACCTCCTTCACATGCTGCTCGTATTCTTCTTGGTCAAAACCACCAAGATAGGGGTATGAACCGGCATACACCACATGATCCGGCGACAGGGGGCCCTCCGCCGGATCGAACGGCTCGGCCGCACAAACGGTTGCGCGGTGTGTCGGACCGCCAGCCCATGCTCGCAACACTGGCGCGTATTCCTGAACAGCCTCGCTGTCCACCCGACCCGTTGTCAATGCAACCGACTCCCCCGTCTCGTTATAGGCCGTCATCAGCGTATCCATGACGTCGTCGTACGCCCGCCGTATCTCGTCAAGGCTGTCAGCACCGACAAAAACGCCGTGATTTTGCAGGAACAGGACAATAACTCCGTCTCCTCCGGTCTCCTTTACTCTCTGCATGCGCTTATGGACCGCGTGCGCCAGCACACAGCCGGGGTCCGTATAATCCATCCAAAGAGCATTCGGAAAAAGCTGTCGGCACGTTTGCCGTCCGTCAACCGCGCACGTCATGCCATTGACTGCCGCCGGGTGCAGGTGTACGACATAGCGACGCGGGATTGCCTCATGCACCGGCGCCTCCACCGACGGGCGCCCGCTCTCGGGAGGCCGCACTGCCGCCAGCATCAGTTGTTTGGCTCGGGCTTCACGTGCTTCCGCTTCCGTCGGAAGAGACTCAGTAAATAAGCGCCGGAGTTCCACCCGATCCATGGCAAGAAACTGCTCCGCCGTGATGGTTGCCAACGCCACCCCGCTCGGCTTGATGTACAACGTCTCGGTATCTTTGTACGATGTATTCCCGCCACCGAGAAATACGTATTCCAAGTCGCCTCCATAACGGCGCGAGCAATCGGCTAATTCCTGAAGTTCCTTCATGTCACTCTGACTCCTGATTCATACATTGACAGCTCCGCAGAATGTTTAATCCGTGAATCGGATTTTCGGATTTTGAGGTAACACAAGATAGCGACTCTCCAAAGGCTTTCTAATCTCAGAGGTTTTTTCTTGACAACTTTGCATTCCGGTCTGGCTCACAGTATTAGTAAGACGCAACGTAAAAAGATGTCAGCTCCATGGTGAGAACGACTGTTGTACCTGTCGGCCCTGCTGACGTGACTCAACGCCACAACTGATTGCGAGGGAATAAATGCCGTTTCTGAAGTACACAAAAGAGGGGACCGTGGTGCAACGGGAGTTGCGGTCGCCTGACACAACCATCGGGCGTGCATCCGAATGCAGTATCTCAATTAAAAACGACGCGGAGATCAGTAGATACCACTGCTCCGTCCAGCGGAAAGACAAAGACACATTTGTCGTACTCGACACCTCATCCAAGAACGGCACTTACCTGAATGGCGAGCGTCTCTTGGACGAAGAGGTCGAACTCAAGGATGAGGATCGTATTCGCGTTGGACACACTGTCCTTACGTTTTTGAAAGAGAAAGACAGCAGTACGATTAAGGCGCTCGAAGATGTTGCGCAGGAAATGGAGCAAGGAAAGGGATACCAGACAATCCTTCGCGAAATCGTCAAGAAGGACGGCCGGCGCTAACCTGAACACCGCGTCTTTCCGAGCTGCCGTTATAATGGAACTTCTTTTATCTTTTACATTGGATTAGCCAATGCACACCTTGTTCGTTCTCATTCTTCTTTTCATCGGATTGCCGTTGCTTGAACTGGGTATTCTGTTCCACGTAAGTGACTTCATCGGGGCGTTTAACACATTTGCCCTCGTCATTCTTACGGGCGTTCTCGGAGCTGGATTGGCACGGTGGCAGGGTATCTCCGTACTACGACGCATCCGTTCGGAAATGCAGCGCGGAAGCGTCCCGGCCGCGGAACTCGCGGATGGGTTCTTAATCTTTTCGGCGGGGCTCGTGCTCATCACACCTGGATTAATCACCGATACAGTCGGCTTTCTGCTGCTGATTCCCCCAGTGCGCGCAACCATACGACGGGCACTTGTAGGCAGCCTCCGCAAACGGTTCAGCGGCCGTGCCGATGTGCACTTTGTCAACCCACAGCAGGCAACGCGGGACACCAAGCCGCAAGATAACGTAATCGAGGTAACCGCCAAAGACGTTACGGACGAATGACACCAAACATCCCTGCAACCCTGTTCCCCGTCGCCATTGTCTGGCGCTGGGTGCCGCTGTACACCCTAATCCACATACTCGTGTTCGCTCTTGTTGTCTTCCATTGCCTGAAAACACGACGAGAACCTACATCCGCCATCCTGTGGATTTTCGTGGCATGGGCCTTTCCTGTTCTTGGCGCGCTGTTCTATTTGTCTTTCGGCATTAACCGAATCGATGCCAAGGCCTGGCTTAAGCAACAGGCAGACAGGGAACTTTTGGAGAAGCGGCAGGTTTACACCGCGACGGAAGAGCCACCGCTTGTCTACTGGGAAGCTGTCCACACCGGTGGAACGGCCACATTGCCGAAAACATTGGCGAACCAGTCAAACGAAACCATGGACGCCGTACTGACCGATTATCCGCTTTTGGCCGGTAACGCCGTACAGCTGTTGATTAATGGCGATGAAGCATATCCGGCCATGCTTCAAGCCATCGAGTCGGCAGAACAGCACATCCACCTGCAAAGCTTCATCATAGGCAACGACTGCGTCGGCAGGCGTTTTCTTGATGCGTTGGCTGAAAAGGCCCAGGAAGGGGTCCGCGTTCGCGTACTCTTTGACCGGTTCGGCTCTACACACGCGGTTCTGGGCGGTCTCTTCCGGAAGTATCGGAAAGTACCCAACATGCAGCTCATCGGCTGGACGCAGGCAAACCCTGTAAAACGTCAGTTTCAGATTAACTTGCGGAACCATCGAAAAGTACTGGTGGTTGACGGCAAGACGGCCTTCGCCGGCGGAATCAACATCAGTGACATCAATACGACGGACCCCGGCCCCCTTGAAGTCCTGGATTATCATTTCGCGCTGTCCGGCCCCATTGTCCAGGAACTGCAGTATTCTTTCCTGAAAGACTGGTATTTCATGACCGACGAAAAACCGGGAGATCTTCTGACAAAAGCCCATTTTCCAGCAGTCGACAACGCCGGACAAGCGTACGTCCGAGTCGTTAACAGCAGTCCGACGAACACGGAGATGGGGATCGTCACCGATGTCTTTTTCAGTGGCATCGTGTCGGCACGGAAAGACTTGATTATTCTGACGCCGTACTTCGTTCCAGGCCCGGATATCCTGCAGGCACTTCGGGCAACCGCACTTCGGGGGGTACGCGTCCAGCTCATCGTACCAAAGAGAAACAACCATTTCTATGCCGGACTTGCGGGGAAGGCTCTTTATGAAGAACTGCTCGCGGCCGGGGTCACAATCTACGAACGCAAGCCGCCATTTATTCACGCCAAAGCATTCGTCGTGGACGACACGCTCGCGATCATTGGCACCGCTAACTTCGACCACCGCAGCCTGCGACTGAATTATGAAACAAATCTGGCGGTCTACGACCAGAGCTTTATGTACAATGTTAAGCGCGCGCTTAACGCGGAAATCGAAAACAGCACGCCAATTGACCTCGCAACGTGGCGCGAACGACCGCTGCACCATCGGCTCGCACAGAATTTGTGCAACCTCATGACGCCCATCCTGTGACCGCCTTGGAGTGCTGAACAGCCACGCACCTCTCCCCCCGGCAAGCCTCAAAAGTAAAACGGATCTCCAGACCTGCCAATGCGCCGACCCGCGGCCCGGAGGACCGCGTTACAATCCGGCGCACAAGTAAAGCGGGTCTCCAGCCCCGCAGACGCGCCGGTCCGCGGCCCGGAGAGCCGCGTTACAATCCGGTTTCTCACGGATTCAGGCTTGACATTGCTGTCGAGATCGGACATCCATGCTGGCAAAACACGGGATTCCGTTGTATGGTGTGCGCCTGCGTAGCTTCGAAGCATTACAAACGAGTTGTTGACAACATATCGACCTCTCAGGAGCACACCATGAGCACTCTTCCCACATTAATCGCCATGGACCTTGAAGGCGTCCTGGTCCCGGAAATATGGATTGCGGTAGCCGAGAAAACCGGTATAGAAAAACTGCGCCTGACCACACGTGACATCTCGGACTATGACGAATTAATGCGCGGACGCCTGAACCTTCTCAGCGAGCACAACCTGACAATTCACGATATTCAAGCGGTCATAGCGACACTGGATCCCCTGCCCGGGGCGGAAGACTTTGTGGACGAGGTCCGGACCAAACACCAACTTGTGATCCTCTCGGATACATACTATGAGTTTGCCGCACCGCTCATGCAGAAACTGGGGCGCCCCACCCTGTTCTGCAATTCGCTGAAAATTGACAACCGTGGCATGATCGCCGACTATATACTGCGTCAGAAAGACGGTAAACGACACGCGGTAGAAGCATTCATGCGCCTCAATTTTCATGTCACGGCGGTTGGTGACTCCTACAACGACACGACGATGCTGGCCGCCGCGCATGCGGGAATCCTCTTCCGTCCGCCGGACAATGTGATAGCCGAATTCCCCCAGTTCCCGGTGGCCACGGACTATGAGACACTGCGTCGGCACGTTGCGCAATCCACGCAGGATGAGTCTTAGCCCTTTCGGGTTTAGCCAGTCCTCAGTCGTCCGTCGTCCGTCGCTCTCGTTGGCGGATCGCGGGTGGCGCCTCTTGCTTTTGCCTCATCCTGTGACACATTATTCCGCTAAACTGGCAAACAGGATGCTCCGGTAGCTCAGCTGGATAGAGCAACGGCCTTCTAAGCCGTGGGTCGGGGGTTCGAATCCCTCCCGGAGTGCCATCTACTTGCAGGAAAGGCTTTTTCCTATGGGCATGACAATCACCGAAAAAATTTTGGCCAAATCGGCCGGGCGCGCCACAGTGGCACCGGGTGACAACATATGGGTTAATGCGGATATTCTGATGACTCACGATGTCTGCGGACCTGGAACGATCGGTATTTTCAAGCGTGAATTCGGCGACACCGCCAAGGTCTGCGATCCCGAGAAAATCGTCCTGACACCCGATCATTACATTTTCACGGAAGACGACAAGTGCTTGCGCAATATCGACGCCTGTCGCCAGTTTGCGCACGAACAAGGGCTCCCTTACTTCTATGACCCTGCAGATGATACATACTCCGGTGTGTGCCATCTCACACTGCCGCAGAAAGGTCACTGCCGGCCCGGCGAGATCATGTTCGGCACGGATTCGCATACCTGCACGCATGGTGCGTTCGGCGAATTCGCAACCGGTATCGGCAACACGGATGCCGCCTTCATTATGGGCACCGGAAAGCTGCTTATCAAAGTACCCGCCACAATGAAGTTCACCATCCGGGGGACACTGCCGGCGTATATCATGGCCAAGGACGTGATCCTTCGTATCATCGGCGATATCGGCGTAGACGGCGCCACGTATCGGACCATGGAGTTCGATGGCGAGGCCCTGGCGACACTCTCTATGGATGAGCGCATGACCATCTGCAACATGGCCATCGAGGCAGGTGCCAAGAACGGCATCATCGCGGCTGACGATGTCACGGAGAAATACGTTAAAGAACGTACGAACAAACCTTACACGTGTTTCGAAAGCGATGCGGACGCCGAGTTCTACAGCAAACACGAATACAACGGCGAGGACCTTGAGCCGGTTGTTGCCCTGCCGCACTCACCGGACAACACGGCAAAAGCAGCGGCGTGCAGTGATTGGACCATTAACCGAGCCTACATTGGAAGCTGCACGGGTGGGAAGATCACGGATTTCATTGCCGCCGCGAAAGTCCTGAAAGGCCGGAAGGTTGCCGTGGACACGTTCCTCGTACCGGCGACCGTCGAGATACAGCGTCAATTAACCACCGAGACGATGGACGGCAAACCGTTGATTCAAATCTTCCGCGAAGCCGGGTGCATCGACCCCGCGCCCCCCTCGTGCGCCGCATGCCTGGGAGGACCAATCGACACATTTGGTCGCCTGAACAGCACGGAAGTATGCATCAGTACAACAAACCGGAACTTTGTGGGACGCATGGGAAGTAAATCCGCGTCCGTTATCCTCGCCTCCCCTCTCACCGCCGCCGCGTCGGCGGTGACTGGACATATCACCGATCCACGCGCAGTCATGGAGTAAGCGTAATGGCCACGTCAACTATCACCGGAAAAATTTTTGTGTTGCCCGATAATATTGATACCGATCAGATTATCCCCGCACAATACCTCAACCTCGTGCCGACCGTTCCGGAGGAGTACGACACATTGGGAAGCTACGCCTTGGCAGGGCTCCCTGAAGGGTTCCCTCCCTTTGTTGAAAAAGGCGCTGTGAAAACGGCGTATCCCATCATCGTGGCCGGCCGCAATTTCGGTTGCGGTTCGAGCCGTGAACATGCGCCCATCAGTCTGGGCGCCGCGGGCGTGAAGGCCGTTGTGGCGGAGTCATTCGCCAGGATTTTCTTTCGCAACTGCATGGCGACCGGCGAACTCTACCCAGTTGAAAGCTCGCAACGGCTTTGTGAAACGCTGAAGACTGGAATGGAGGTAACTGTCGACCTGGAGGCAAACACATTGACGGTGGACGCTACCGGCAACAGTTATCCGCTGAACGATCTGGGCGATGCGAAAGCGGTCATCGCGGGCGGCGGACTCTTTGAGTACGCCCGTCAATCCGGCATGATATAGACCGTACACATCCGGCGGAACAGTGGCCCCATTGTGTGATGCGACCTCGGTGTAAGAATTATGATTATTCGCAAACACGCCTACCCTCGAGCAGCCCTGATCGGGAATCCGTCCGACGGTTTCTTCGGGAAGACAATCGCTTTCACGTTCGCCAATTTCTGCGCTGAAGTTACGCTGTACGAGTCCCCACGGCTGGAAATCATTCCAAGCACCCGAGATCATTCGGTATTCGAGAATCTGCGGCAGGTGGTGTCGGATGTCGAGAACTTCGGTTATTATGGTGGTATTCGGCTGTTAAAAGCGTCGGTCAAGCGCTTCTTCGACTACTGCATGGAAAACGAGATTAAACTCGACAACCGCAATTTCACCATCTGCTACCGGACGACAATTCCGCCGCACCTCGGGCTGGCCGGCTCCAGCGCCATTATCACGGCCTGCTTCCGTGCGCTGCTCGAGTTTTATGGCGTCAATGTCCAAAAACCCCTTCTCGCTAATCTTATCCTCTCGGTGGAAACAGAGGAACTGGGCATCCCCGCCGGACTCCAAGACCGCGTGGCTCAAGTTTATGACTGTCCGGTTTTTATGGACTTTGACAAAACTCTCATGGAAACGCGGGGACATGGACATTACGAGCCTCTCGGCCGCGGCAGCTTTCCCAACCTGTACGTTGCCTACCGCGGCAACCTTTCGCAGGGATCGGAGGTCACCCACAGCAACCCCCGATACCGCTACGATACGGGTGAACCGGATGTCGTCCAGGCCATGCACTTCTGGTCTCAACTGACCCTCAAGGCCCGGCAGGCCCTCGAGAATGGGAAAAGCGAACAACTTGCGGAGCTCATGAACGACAATTTCGATATGCGGCGAGACATATGTCCGATCAGTGACGGTAACCTGGCCATGGTCAAAACCGCCCGAAGCGTCGGCGCCAGTGCCAAGTTCACGGGGTCCGGCGGCGCCATTATCGGCACGTACACGGACGAAACCATGTATGACGCGCTCGTCAAGGCATTGGCCAAACTTGAGATTACCGTCATTAAACCTGTCATTCGCGACGAGAAGTGAGGAACGACGGAATGGTCCGCAAAGCAGTTATTCCAGCCGCCGGCTTCGGCACACGATTCCTGCCCGCGACAAAGTCGCAACCCAAGGAAATGCTTCCCATCGTCGATACGCCCACTATTCAATATGTGGTTGAGGAAGCCGTGGCATCCGGGATCCGCGACATCCTCATGATTATCGGCAAAAGCAAACGGGCTATCGAAGAGTTTTTCGACCGCAATTTTGAACTGGAGGCGGAGCTCGAAGCAAAGGGGAAAACGGAAGACCTCGAAAGAATGCGGCATATATCCGACATGGCCAACGTGCATTTTGTCTGGCAAAAGCAGATGCGCGGCCTGGGTGACGCCGTTGCGCACGCCAAGGACCACGTGGGCAATGAACCGTTCGCCATTCTTTTGGGAGATACCATATTCGATGCCCAAACACCGGTACTCGGACAGCTCCTGGATGTTTTCGATCGGTACCAGGAACCGGTTGTCGCCTTGGAAAAGGTGCCGAAGGAGCGTGTCAGCCGCTACGGCGTGATCCAGGGGAAAGCAGTGATCGACGGCACATACCTGATTGAGGATTTTGTCGAGAAACCCGCCCCCGAGGAAGCCCCCTCCGATATGGCCATTGCCGGACGCTATGTGTTCACTCCGGAAATTTTCTCGTTCCTCGACAAGGTCAAGCCCGGAAAAAACGGTGAGATTCAGCTCACGGATGCCATGCGGATGATGGTAAAATCCCGAGCCATGTACGGCCTGCAGGTCAACGGCAAACGTCAAGACATCGGAAACAAGCTGGATTATATCAAGACGAATATCCTCTATGGCCTTCGCAGTCCCGATATTTCCAGTGACCTGAAGACGTATATTAAAGAAATTGCGAGGGACCTTTGAGTATCCGAGCTCGCACTGTGTATCGCGATTTTTCGCGATAGCCAGACAAACACCACAAGAGCCCCTTCTTGTTACCATTATGAGCGTTCCCGAGTACCTTCCCATCGCAGCATGCATTTTCCTGCTGGGCATGTCCAAGGGGGGCTTTCCTATAGGCGCCGTTGTTCTGCCCACTCTCATACTGGTGTGGCCCACTGCCATTGGACCGGCCAAACACGCTGTAGCATTCATGCTCCCCCTCCTCTGCACAATGGATGTGGTGGCCGTCACTCTTTACCGCGCACACATCCAGTGGCGACGTGTCATTCACCTCGTGCCGGGGAGTCTGATCGGTGTCCTGCTGGGCAGCATATTCTTCATCTCAGACAGTCATGCATTTATCAGTGTCTCCGACCGTGCTCTGAAAATCATTATAGGATCCATTGGTATTCTGTTTGTCGTTTACCGTCTGGGTCGGCACTGGCTGGCGGCCCACATCCCCCACCGGGAAACACCCCGCCCCGCCGTCAATCTTGGGTTTGGACTCACGGCGGGCTTGACATCCACGCTGGCGCACGCCGCGGGGCCCGTCGCGCAAATCTACTTTCTCATGCAGAACCTTCCTAAAATGCAGTTTGCCGCGACGATTGCGGGGTTCTTTTTCGGTCTGAATCTGCTGAAATTAATCCCCTTTGTGGCCTTGGGCCGATTGGATCTCGCAACACTTTCGCTCGCCGCCAAGATGCTGCCTGTCGTTCCTTTGGGAGTCGGCGCGGGCTACCTCATTGTACGCACGATGAAAGGGACCTGGTACCTGGCGTTCATTCACATCATCCTGTTCATCACCGCCACCACACTGATTTGGAAAGCAATCACCGCCGGGTAGGCGCCGCCGCGGTTTGGCAGTTTCAGCCGTACGGCTTTGGCAGAAACAACGCATACTACGCCTTCAGACGTCGTAGGTTTCAGTGTTCAGGTTTCAGAAGGCACAAGTACCAGTCCCGTAGATAATTGAGCGTTTATTCCCGAAACCTTGGATTACGGCCAGCTTGAGTTTTTTGGAGTGGACTCAATGTTGAATGAATGCAGCGCGTGTAAGTATCGCGGATCTCCCGGCTCGCGATTTACCAACACAACACGGGCGGCCCGGAGAACCGCCATACTGACCGCACGGTATCACGGCCGCGCTACACCCACACATCTCTCACCACCGCCGCCACCCGGTCCAATCGCCGCCGAGCCGCTATATTGCCAGCCATGACCACACTGGAAAAACAAACGTTCACGGATGGCTTCTTCATCCTGTTGTTGGGCGTTCATTCTGACACACGACGGAATATCCTGGCATTTCAAGCGACCTTGTTCGACGGCGGACGCTATGTAGACAGGCTGGAACGCCATGAACCTTTCTTCGGGCCGGCCCCCGATTTTGCCATCTCGCTTCGGCGCTTTGTCCACAAAGTACTTTGCCCGCCGAATGTCCTCGTTGTTTATGGTTACGGGTGGCGGGATCTACTCACACAATGCCTCGGCGCCTTGACATCGGAGTTGCGCATCCTCGACCTGGGGACAACGGCAGCCGCTCTGCAGGGCAATCTCACGGGGCAAGCCACCCTGCAGGAGCTGGCTGGAGCATATAAGGTCAGCGAGACTGTCATCTCCGAGAACGCCGCTTTCTCACCCGCCGCCGAAGAACTCCTGTGGGCGGTAATCGGCGCGGCCGGGGCACGCAACTGGGATTGGACGGACCTCCTGGGCTTCGCGCACAACGCCCGTGCGGGGGTCCCTTTCACACGGTACCGTTGTGACTCGGACTCGTTAACGCACGTACCGCGGGCTCCGGGAGTTTACATCATGCGCACGGAAGCGGGCGATGCACTTTACGTCGGCAAGTCAGTCAATCTCGCGTCTCGTATGCAGGACTACTTCGGGCCGGCGTTGCAAGTATCGGATAAACATCAGGCATTGCGTCAACGGACGCACGATATCGAGCTTCGCCTGGTCGGCTCCGAGTTAGAAGCGCTGCTACTGGAAAACAAGCTGATCAAAACACTGCATCCACAATTGAACAGCAAATGTACAGTCAACCCGGGTGCCGCACGGCATCCATCGCGACATACCAGCACAGTCATCCTTGCCCCGTCGAGCGACGAGAAACGTCGTGAACTCTTTTTCTTTGGCCATCCCGGCAAGGCCGTTCAACTTACGGTTCGCCCGGAACGGCTCCCCCGCAAGAGCCTGGAAACGCTGCTGGCGTACTTCGCCGGTCCCCTGGCGAAACCGCGGCGTACGCGTGCCATGATTGACTGGGGTACGGACGGAAACGAAATCTGCCAGCGGTATCACAGTCGCTTCAAACACCTCCTATGCTGGCTTGACCTCCCCTTGAACCAGTCCACGGACGTACTGGCCGATGCAGTGACACAAGCCGTAAAAATCTCACCACAGACAAGCGATCCCACGGAATTCCGGTTGCCGGATTAGGCATGCGTTTCCTCTTTACAGTTTTTTTACAACTGCTTTACCGGTTCATTACAAAAAGTGGATTCCAAGAGCGTATAATCATGTAGAAAAAGGACCGGAAAAGTGCCGGGCCTGCATAAAACCTTAACGCACGGAGGACAGAACAATGAACACCAATCGTCATCACAAGCTTGTTGCTCGGCTAACAGTACTCCTACTGGGACTGGGGTTACTTACACAGGCAGTTCTGGCAAAGGACGTGGTCTGCCGGGTGGAACTCGATCGGGATATCCTGCCCGCGAACCAGAAGGAAACCGCCGTTATTAAGGTAACATTAGACGCCCCCCGCCCCCCGGCCGAAAGCGAACGCCCGCCAGTCAATCTGAGCCTTGTTCTTGACCGGTCGGGATCGATGAGCGGCAGTAAGCTGGAGAAAGCCAAGGAAGCGGCCCTCGAGGCACTCCGACGCTTGAGTGCGCAAGACATGTTTTCCGTTGTCATATACGATCACAACGTCGAAACCATCGTTCCGGCACAAAACGCGCGCTATACGGAGGGGATTGAACGCCGAATACGCGACATCCAGTCTGGTGGTAATACCGCCTTGTTCGGTGGGGTGAGCCAGGGTGCGGCGGAAGTGCGCAAGAATCTTA
>JAIPIM010000074.1 GCA_021734725.1 Minisyncoccota bacterium
GAGCACGATATAATTGCCCACAATTTCAGCGCTGATCTGAGGCTGATCCTTCAGAATCGCCAGCATTGCACCCCAGTACTTAGGCCGAACAGTAACGTCGATCGTTTCTTTATCCCCATCCGCGAGACGACAGTCTGCTTCGGTCGTTCCAAAACGTTTACCGCTAATTAAAAGTTCGTCCTTTTTCCCGGTCGTGTCTGCTTCAATAACATTCTTGTCCTTGACAATAACACGCTGAATTCC
Organism: Minisyncoccota bacterium; assembly: GCA_021734725.1. GTDB lineage: Bacteria > Verrucomicrobiota > Lentisphaeria > Oligosphaerales > MVZH01 > JAIPIM01. The sequence continues at coordinate 244 of JAIPIM010000074.1, forward strand.
TTTCACTTCTACTAGCTCGGTGGTACCTTCCTGCAATTCTATCTGGCGTGCTCTGAGGCTTCCTGCCAGAAAGATGACGCATACGGAGAATAAAACTCCGCCCAACACTCGCTTACTCATGATTTGTTCCATCACTACCTTTACTCCTTTTTTCTCCTTCCAGTTACCCTTACTCTTCAGCTCTGTCCGATCCGTCTTCAAATACTGCATGCGGTTCCACCCTTCCTTTCTGAATTATCTCTATCAATTCGGCTCTCCGAGTATCCAGGTTACTGATCTTTTCATTGATTTGCTCATTTGTAACCTGCGCCTCGGATGGGCTCGCAAGCCTGTCGAGGCTCTCAGGATGTCGTAAAATAAAGGACATTTCACCGTGCTGCCGAGCATGAGTAAGCAGGGCTGCTTCTTTAGGGGTTACCTGCAAGGTGAGCGTAGAATAGCCCCGCACGCTCTTTCCGGTGACAACCCCTGGCGGCGTATGATCGGTGCCGGTTGCAAGCACACCCACATTCTGCATTAACATGACTGTGACAGTGTGCACCCCCTTACCAGGCAGCTCACCCCCCTTCTCGGCAGCGGCAATGAGGCTACCAATGCCTTGCCCCAGCTTCGGTCGCAACGTGGCAAGTATATCCACCCTGTCACCTGGAACAACGTTGAGTCCAACGGCTGAAACATCGTCCACCGGGACACTCACTGCCCGCAGACCTTCCTGCAGCTTCGATGCTAATGTCGTGGGGGTTGCCCCCGTCAGATCACTCCATAGAATTGCCTCGCCAGCAGGTATTTTACGTGCCACTTTGCGTCCGATCAGGCGCATTTTGGTTCGCTGGGCCTCGTCGGCCTCCATTGGGGACCTTCCCCCAGGTAACGTTATGTGTACTTGTGAAACCATCTTGGCCGGGATTGCCTCTGTTCCTATATCCTCCTGCTCTATACGCTCACCCGGCTGTAAGTCTGCGGTGCTGACAATAATATTCGCTTTTTCTACCTCCGGAGTTTCAGTCTGTCGTTTCACGTAATGGTTGACGGCAAGTACCGCAATCAATCCGAATACGATGGCTACAAGTAAAGGAATTTTGTCTTTGAGTTTGGCCTGCATTTTCGCCCTTTCCATACGTTTTTTTACATTGACGAGTTCTCGCGGAACTACATCTCTCTCACAAAGCGTCGGGCAGTGAACGGAAAAGGTACCCAATCCTTACATCAGACTCCTTCACACGCACTACCATCGTGCAATGATGGGATTCTCGCATCGCTCCAAGAATTAATGGAGTGTTCCCGCCACGGACGACGTACTCATTGCTCAGCTGGCTGAGTGTACCGTCTACTTTCCATCCTTCTTGTTGAAAGACCGTTCTAAGCAGGTGATCCGCTTGCTGCAAACTACCGCGCATCTCGGTGACCAGCACATTTGGCAAATCACTGCCCTCATCCAGGCTCAGTGCGACCGCCTCGCCTACAACAAGCGACCTGACCTGTCGCGGAACTGCGTCTTTCGGTACCTTACGATTATCCCTTCCCACCAGTTGATCCAGCGAGCCGAGTCCTACGGTCGATCTGGTCACCATCGTGTAATTTGGAGAAACAGGCGTGAAATGAGCCACCACCACTTTGTCTTCCCCGAGGTACACATCATAGACCGAATCGGATGACGAAGCAAGCATTGCAAGAGCCCCCGGTGTTTCCTTTCCAAGGGCATGCTGAGAGAGCTTCCCATTGTACGGTTGGAGGGCTTCACGTTTTGCTTTTCGAAACTGCCTGTCCCGAGCCAAACTGAGTCCCATTTGTTCACGACTGTGCGTCTGGCGTACTTCCAGCCCCCCGAGTCTAAATATCTTAGTATTAAATTGTGTGTGCGCTCGACGTATAGGTGTTTTGGCCTTTGCAGCCCCCTTCACATCACGCACCGAGTGGTGCAATGTACCAATGCCGGCAACCATCCCAACCACAGCCAGGCTTGATAAACTTTTGATCATAAGTGGATTCATAGAATCCTGCCTTTTCCCTATCGCATCGGGTCAGAGCCCCAAAGCATCTTTCGCTTTCTCAATACCGGAACCTAAATTTCCAATTGGCGTCGTGCGATGTTGCCAAGCTTCGAGATTCGGCATGTAGCATGGGGACGGTGATGCCGCCCACTCGTCTCCCGCATTCTCGCTACCCAGCCATGTTCTATATGCTTCCTCAGGCAAAATTGTCTTCACCCGCATCTGACAAGCGGCGCCGTATAGTACGTCCCCCTCAAAAACGTGGGCCACATATTCCGGCCATGCACCGCCCGTTAGTACGTCTCCAATAAACTTCATAACTGCATCCCACGGTTCTGGAGGCGCAAATAACAAACTTGTCAAGGCGGTATATGCTTTCTTCAGGTGCGTAGGTTTGTTGTCCTGAACAATCTCAGGATCATCCTTTATTCCCCACAGTCCATCCAGGTACAAGGTATTCAAAGCGCCCCGCAGTTTCTTTTCATTTACCCCAAAATCACCATTATTGCGGGCACGCAGTTCTGCGACAAGTCTACTCGCGCCAGCCATACGTTGTCTGATACCGAGTATACGTGGAGCATCAAGACAGAAGCATAATAACCCCAGAAATAACGGCAGCGTAATGGCGGTTTCCAGCATAACCGCTCCTCTCGCTGAACGCATTTTTCGCAGTACAGGTTTCCCAGTAGCCATATCTTAGACCTTTAGTGAAGGAATAGATTCACGGGGAGGTCGTCGAGTTCATAAGGCAACGCATCCCCCAAGGGGACAAGAACTGCATCCGCTCCAACCCCATGGTTAGACTCCCACTCATCGCTGGCCCGAACGCCGTCTTCCGCCCAATTGCTGTAACCAATCACATTCCCCCCTTTTGCACGGGCAACAGCATAAGCAAGTATAGGTAAATCAATGTTGTCCTGGCCGCCGCTCACGAAATAGCTTGACAGAATACCCAAATCCTCCATGTTTTTGCCGGTGATCCAAATCATTGCTGGTAGGTGCCGGTCAGGATCCTCATTGTCGGACTTGTAATATGCGTGCTTCCAAACAAACGGTTCGTCGCTGCCGATATGAACAAAAATATTGCTGTGGATAACTTTCAACCATGCGCTGACCAGTTCGTTCTCTTTTGTATTTAGAGGAAGGTCGTTCTTGCCTGGCCAAACCTTTTCCAGGGGCAATGTCATGAAAAAATCATCCCCGGGAAAGCCCAAGCCTACAGCAGTCACGTTACTGGCAACACCATTAATGATCTTGTCAAATTGATCGCCGATCCAATCCATCCAGTCCGTAGACTTATCAGCATCAGTGCCCCCATAGATGCTAATGGACGGAATGCCAACCTTGTTGAGAAAAGTCTGTGAATAGTGTGTTACCAAATGAGGAATCGGCTCAGCCCCGTTCTCAGCGGCCGCGCTTTGAGCTGCTATGTACCCCATGGGACAACTGGCATAAACATAAAATGTACGAAGCGGCTGAAGAAGATACTCTGCAACAAAGCGATAATACAGCGAGGTGTACGTAATTGCCGCACCCGCCCCCTCCAAGATCAAACCTACACCATAGAAATGTCGAGTTGCCTGGCCTGCCACCGTCAACACACCCGCACCGATGTAAGCTGTGAGGATTGACTGATCCCAGTTATAAATCTCATCGTTGAGATTCTGCACAAGATTCAACCCCCGTGCCTGCCACACCGCCATTTCCAAAGCTGCGCTGTCCGCGGCATTCTGTGTCTGCATTTTCGCTTGAGACACCCGGGATACATCATAACTCATACTGAACATTGCCAGTATAAAGAACGTCGCTATGGCCGCATAAGCCGTAACAACACCCCGTTCGTCACTCCGCAGACGCCGCAGGCGCATTAACGTTCTGCGATAACACGTCCTTGCTCTCTTATTGTTATAAAACGCCATCCAAAGCCTCACCGGCTAATTCCTTGCATTTCAGAAGCTACAACCACCACGGATCCCAGTCGTCCTTATCTCCCTGATGGTTCTGTTCTTTGCTGTCGAGTTCATTTTTCAAAGTATCTCTGTGCTCCTCGGCTGCGTCTAACATTTCCGTCTCCCATTTGCTCCATTGACTACCCCACTCAGTCTGGGCATCGTTAAGATTCCCAGAAGTATTCGCCGGGGCCTCTCCGCCGGCAAGATTCTGTCCTTGCGCCTCCCCATCAACAAGCTCGTCCAGGAATGATCCCATCTGGGCTCTGGTGGTATAGTCCTTAAAGTCCGATTTCGCATCTTCTTCGTTACCGTGAGCATTCCAGTATTCCGTTTTTGCCACATCTATATCGTCTTCCAGATCATCCTTTTCGTCCTGCAAATCATCCTTTTCGTCCGCATCCTCCGCATCGGCAAGTTCCTCTTTCAGTTGCTCCAACTCGTCTTTCAGATCGTCCAGTTCGCCCTCACAACTCTGTCGCTCACTAATCGCACTTCTCCAGGAATCTGCAAACCCATCAATTCTGTTGAAGAGTTTGTTCCTTAGCTCATCCTTCTTATCCTCCATCATGCCCTGGACTTGATCTTTGGCATCTTCCAATGCACTGGTATAATCCTCAAACGTCGCCTTCTGGGAGGTCATAAGATCAGTATTATCCTTGTGTGGCTCCACCAGCATAACGCAGACTCCGCGGGCATAGATGACCGATGGCAGTAGGCCGCGGTTCACCTGAGGCATGCCATCCGGAGGTTCGTAGTTCACCGACGCTTCCCCTGACCTGTACCCGTAGGCTTTCATAACAAGGCGTTGACTTATTTCCCCCTCTATCGTAATGTATTCATGTCCCAAGCCCGTACCATCGCCGTTAAATCCCGAATATGTAATAGTCATCCCCTTATACTTGACTGTCTTTTTGGTGGGACTGTCAATAAGTGCATGCTTGCCCTGGTTCCATGCGACGATAGCCTTCCCGGTCTTCTTATCGTAAAGCTCAATGTCAACATCGTTTCTGCATTTCAACGCAATGTGTATACCGTTCAGCCCGGCGGGGATCTCACCAACGGTCACGGTTTGGCCGTGTGTAACGGTCTGCTCAAACGAGCCCGATCCCTCGGCAAACTTGTCTTCAGTACCGGCATTCTTGCCGAGAAGCGGCGCTAGAGGGGTCCACAGCCAGCGAATGGGATAATTCACCTGCGCACTGACGAGCTGCGGGTAAGGTGCTTTGTTATGCTTGGAGTAGCCGTCATCCACAGCAGTCGAGGGATGCGCGAGAGTCAGTTTCTTTAATCCTAGTTTAGCCATCGTTTCCCTGTCAAGGACTTGAACACTGACGCTTCCCTTCTTTTCAAGCCTGCCTCTGGCGAGAGAAAAACGCTTGGCCATTTCCGTTGATAGTTCGAGCGATGTACTGCCCTTCAATGACGGCCACAATTCCTGCGCAATTCCCAGAATTTTATTCATTGCCTGGTACGTCGTGCCAAAACTCTCTCCTTCGAATGTTACACCTCTTGTCACGGTGGACATAAAGAAAGACGCCACATCAACCTCGGGTCTCTCACTATTGCCAACAATTGCCACTGCCGGAAAATCCACCTCGCCAGTCTCATGGTCTGTGTGCACTTTGGCGATGCGCGCAAGCACAAACGCGGTGTGGTTGGCCATCGAAGTACTGTCCCAGAATACACACAACTGGAAACACATCAGCGTCATGGCGAGTACAATCGGGAAACACAACGCGAATTCAAGCAGGACAGCCCCTCGCCCATGTATCAGTCTTCGTCTGATACGCGATGCCAACGCGGCGTCATTGTCCTGCCAGCGGCTACACCAGTCACGCCACACTTTTTGAGCACAATTCTGATTATGCGTTGACATCAAAGGGCTACAACATTTCAACAGTTAACATTTTGACTACTTTCCCGCGTGCACAATTTCATTGCAACAGTGCCCAAAACGTACCGACTGCGATTGCCAGACCGTAAGGCACGGTTGCGACCTTTTGTAAGCCTTCGCTCTCTTTTACCTTCCTCCCGAGTAATAACCTGAATGTGCGCTTCAAACCAGTAAACAGGCGACCGGACCAGATGAGGATGATTAGCGCCAAAGCCCCGCCTGAAAAACACGTATACAGCAGGACCTGCCAGACCATTGGATGGCCAACTATGCTCCCAACTGCTGCCATCAGCTTGAAATCGCCGCCCCCCAGGACGCCGGCAAGGCAGAAGGGCAGAAAGATTCCGCCCCCGATAGCGGCACCCCATAAGGACGCCGTGAGCCCGTCCGAGCCAGCGGTCAGCCAGCTGCCTGCCAACCCGCATATCAGTCCCCCCAGCGTCAACCAATTCGGTATCCGCCGGCTGCTGACCTCGGTATAACCGGCCACCGCAAACAGAGGCGGCAGCAATATCATAAGTGGATTCATAGTCAGAAAATGGGCGCCGAAACAAAGAACAGACGGAGCATCAACTCGTGGTGCAACCATGTATAGAGGGGGCTACCCGGCATAATTGCCGCGCATCCCCCCAACACAACCAAGGCTAACAACAATGCATACTCCAGGTACACTGTCGCATTGTCTGTGCACAACTGCTTTATGATCTGTCGCATATACACTGCTATGTGGCCTCGTACCGTATCATCTTACTTGAGTCTCCCCAGTTTTAAAGGGGCGATCGGCATCCTACCCACCTCAATAATCGGGAGTCTGCCCTGCGGTATCATCTGTTGCGTCTTTAACCTTACCTGTTATTTCGTCAAAAAAATCACCCAATTGATTTCGGAATGCAACCACCGCAACAGTAACCGCTATTGCGATCAAGGCAGTTAGGAGCGCATATTCCACAAAAGTAGCGCCTGATTCTCCAAGACATTTACGCAACAGCTTTCGGTGCCACGCCTGCATCGCCCGCGTGCCTTTTCTTAGTTTTCGCATTTTTCTTTTCCTCCTTGTTTCCTTTTTCTTGTCTCAGGCTCTTGAAGCGTGAGCCTGGTGTACGGCAAAGACACTTTCATATGCTCCGGTTTGAACCGTAAAGTTCAATGCTGACATGCGTGCACCCATTCGCCATGTGTTTCGCTGTAGGTGCAACCGTCCACACACACAAACATTCCCGGCATTATGGTACTACCATGTTTATTTTTTACAAATGGACTATTCAGTCGTAGTACTTTTTTTAACCAAGGCAAGGCAGTAGTCGAGGAGCTGCCCGTCGATGTTTTCAGCAAATAACCATTGCCAGTCGTCGGATTCGGATACTCGTTCTAACGTGTCTGCCCAGGCTTTGTACTGCCCCCTGGATGCTCGCCAGGTATATGCGTCGAATTCCTTATGCACACAGAAGCGCTGATAGGGTAGGTAATTACAGAGACTATTCGCGTCTTTCGCTTCCTCTCCCTCGGCGGCACCCTCTGCACCACACGCTTTCCAGCTCAATACGGTGATCGCAAAATTCAGCCTCTTGCCAAAATCCGATTCAACACGACCACCACATTCACTTCCAAAACGGGTCCGAAGGTCATAGAGGCTCGTAAGCAATTTTTTGCGCTCACGCGCATGCTCGGTCCAAGTATGAAACCAGTCGCATCGGAAGCTTCCGAGTACTGTGCGCAGAGTATCAGTGTCGAATCCCCAGGGGAATGCCAGTTGTGCTTTCCCTATGTCGTATGGCCCCGGCCCGGGGAGATGGCCGAAAACCATCAGTTTCAATGTCTCCTGCGTTTCGAAAACGAAGACCTGGTCCAGCAACCGCAGTATATGCCGGTCTTCGCGAGCAGCCAACTCCCGAATGTCAGCTGCTATGGCTGGGCTTACGATTGCAGTAGCAGTAGAGGTTACCTTCTCCTGGCTGGTCGACCGTTTCTTCGCATCACCTGTTCTTTCACCGTCATCTACTTTATCAATCAAAACATCGGAGCGGGGCAAAGCAACATGTGACAGTTCGAACAGTTTATCGTTCTTTTGGTTGGTGAAATCAACTTCCTCCCGATCATGCTCCGGCACCGGTTTACTGTCCTCCGCGGTGCTCTCAAACACCTGTTTTCTTTGGCCGCCGCCTATCTTGCCTTCTCCCGGGTCAGGCGTTAGCGCTCCCGCTGAAATGACACCGCCTATTTTCATCTCTTTCGGGCCTGTTTCTTCCAAGCTTCCAGGTTCAGGCGTTGATGCATCGAAAGCCATCCGCGGAACTGTACTCTCCGCTTCGCACTGAACCGTGTTTTCAGTCGTTTTTTGCTCTTGCGATTGTTGATTTTGGAACGCTTCGGTGATCCTGGCACTGTCCTCAACCTGTGCGCCGCTTGCAACAGTACTCGCCGGCTTACTATTTTCTCGCGCGTTTCGGATATCGTCCGGTGCAAATTCGTCATGGCGATGCGGTCGTAAGACTCGTCCCCCCAGATACCCGAGAAGGAAGAGCCCGAGGGCCAGGATAGAATTTCTTAAGATGTCTGTACGACAAACCATGCCGTTAATTGTCTTTGATTATTGCTGCATTTCCCAAAAGCCGAACCGCATCCAGATTTCCGATGGTCTATTCGCAACCCTTGTGCCAATTTAAAAATTATAGACAATGCCACTCAAAATGGTTTACGCTACGCACAACCGCGGTTAGCCAGTCACGCGTCGGTGAACAGAAAGTCCCGCAACAGTGTGTCCGCCTACCGGACAACTGTTAAGATTTCGAACACTATTTTTTGCCGCGGGCGCCTTTCGAAACGGCCATCTCGGCCGCGCGTCGTCCGCTGTTCACGGTAGACCTGCGAGCCATGTCCGCCGTCAGAGTATGGCCGGATGTAAAGGCACCTTTTTTGTCAATTCTGGTGAATAGTCCCGTATGATGAAGGGCAACCGTCCTTGCCAATAATTTCAGGTGTCTTTACGGGTACCAATCTCTCGCAGTTTTTCATAGAGCGTGCTTCGACTTATGCCGAGCTGCTTTGCGGCCCTCTGTTTATTGTTCTCGCATTTTTCGAGGACTTTCTTGATGTACGCGCGTTCGACATCTTCGAGTGTCGCATTACCGCTCAGGCTGTCGGCGTCCAACCCCCGGTCTTTTGGCCCGTCGACAATTTCTCCGGGTAGATCAGATACTGAAAGGGTCGAGGCATCCGCCAGGACCATGGACCGTTCGATGACATTTCGCAGTTCGCGAACATTTCCCGGCCATGAATACCGCTGCAGCGCGCGGATCGCATCCGGTCCAATACCGTGCACCGGGCTGCTGAAAGATTGCCGGCATTCTTCCATAAAAAACTTCGCCAGGTCCGGAATGTCCTCGATTCGCTCACGCAGCGGCGGCAATGTAATTTCGATCACCTTAAGCCGGTAATAGAGTTCTTCGCGGAAATGACCACCTTTCAGGGCAGTCTCCAAGTCTCGATTTGTCGCGGCAATAATCCTGACGTCCACCGGAATAGGGTTAACGCCGCCAACGCGTGTAATTTCGCCCTCCTGCAACACGCGCAGAAGCTTCACCTGCATAGCCAGCTCCAATTCGCCAATTTCGTCCAGGAATACCGTTCCGCCGTGAGCCTCTTCGAACACTCCTTTCTTCAATCCTATGGCTCCAGTGAAGGCCCCCTTTTCATGTCCGAACAGCGTGCTTCCCATGATATTCGGATCAATCGCACTGCAGGCTACCGGGATGAATCGTTTGGTGTTTCGTGCACTTTCATTAACGATCAGCCTTGCCAATAGTTCTTTACCGGTACCGGACTCGCCGCGAATGAGAACCGTCGCGTCCGTTGCCGCTGCCCGCATTGTGGTTCGGACTGCATCCATGAGTGCACAAGACCGACCGACAATACCGCATTCCTGAACGGCATCTCCGGGAACAGCGTGCTCCTCCTGGCCGCGCGTTTCGCTCCCGAGATCCACAGTGGCCTCGAACTGGGCACCTTCCGGGGCTTCATCGCTGGCTTCGGGCGGTTCATCGCATTGATGAAACACATACTCGACATCCCCGAAAGTCACCGTATCCCCGTCTTTCAACTGTTGCTGAAGCACACGAATACCATTAATACAAGTACCGTTCGAGCTTGCCAGGTCCACCACCAGGAAATGGTTGTCGCGCCGGCGAATCATGGCATGATTGCGGGATACGCTTTTTTGTTGAAGCCTTGCATCCGAGTTCGCGGCTCGTCCCACAGTCAAACGTTCCTTCGTCAAATTGAGTTGGGCCGGGCAGGCGACCGTCTCCCGTTCGGGACACCTTGCTAAGGTTAGAAAACTCTTGCGCATCGTACTATCCATGCTATTCCCGCTACAGTTGCTGACCCAAGAATTTCTGGAACAAGCCTTCCTGCCGAGGATTGAAAAGATTGTAGCGCTTGCTTTGAGCCAGTTTAGTGAGTACGTCCTGCCATTCCTTCAATTTTTCTTTCGGCACTTGCTTATAAACGACCCGGTCCAGCTTACTGCCAATTTCGGCGTAGAGCTGAAACCTCAGGGCTGGCAGATAGGCTTGATATTTGGCGATCTCGGCCGACTGCCCGCTCCAGCCCAACACAACCAACGTGTATTCCAACAGCTTCTTTTGATCCTGCTCATCCGTCCCAAACGCCCGGCTCTGCAGTTCGCTTAATCGCTGCGTCAGGGTATCGTTTTTCAATGAGCCGTTTGCCTCCCAAGATTGGAACCACTGGAAACTCGCACCTCCCAGTACATCCTTCACGATTTGGTCTGGGACAGGCCATTCAGGCTTGCTTATCCCGGCACAGGAAAACGGAAACGGAATCTCGTAATGTCGTTTTCCGTGCTGCACAAAAGTAGAGCCATCCCCGTCAACTACCGTATCCTTTACGTCAAAAGCAAAGACAGTGTCCAACGCCGCGAGTATCTTATCGTTCCGTTCCCGCGCGACCGTTAAAACAGCCTTCTTGACAGCTTCAGGTATCCGCTGTTCGTTCGGAAGAGAATAATATCCTCCCCGTGTAAAACGGATCTCGTGTTTTTCCTGAAAGTTATCCTGATTCAACCAATTCCAGCTTGCCTCGCAATCGTGATTCACCCGGACCGTTCCACCAGGGGCGAGCTTCCGAGTGTCGACGGACAAAGTCCAAAGCTCATCATCATAGTCCGGGGCTTGGACGACCATGACTCGCCATTCCTCGGCCAACGCTTTTTTCAGCGCGTTCAGTTGCTCTTCAGTCAGGCATCCTTTTGTACCCTTGGGCAAGGCATTTTCGACGGCGGCCAACCGTTCCATGCGTGATTCAGGACTTTCTGCCGAGGTAATCAGTTTCTTCAGCTTACCGAACAGAGTCTCGCCGATGTTTTTCAGCCTCCCCCCTTTTTCGTTGCGATATTGCCCGGGAAGGAGCGGGAGTTTGCTATATTCTTCCAGCCATCCGCTATCGGAAGACTGCTTTAGTGCATTCTCCAATGGTTTCACGAAAGCATCCATTTCCAAATGAAGCGTTTTACGCATTGGAGGATAAGCGGCATACCAGTCATTGTAAAGCGCAAGCAAGTTTTCGGCAGAAGGCGATTTGTTGTATTCGGTGACCGCTTTCTGGGTTTTCGCGACGTCCTCGGCAAAAGCCTTCGTTTTTTTGTCCTCACGCGGGAGTGCGGATAGAGCCTCCGCAAGCCCCTCAAGCGCCAGTTGATGTTTCTTCATCGACTCTGCCTGAAGGGTTTCGTTTTGGGCTTTTTCCACAGCTTGCACCGCCTTCACCGCAGCTTCCGGACTGCCGTCGGTCCCCTTCGGACACGCGCGAAGAAATTCCGCACTGGACTTTTCCAGTTGCTCCGTATTCCATGTCGCAAGCGCGTTTACGAACTGGGCGTATTTTTCGAGGATGTCTTCCTTGTCTTCGGTCCAAAGCCTATAACTTTCCAAGCTCTTTTGAAGTTCGTCCGGCGTCTGGCCCGAACTCAAGGTGGCAAGTAATTTCGGCGTTGGAATATTGTTGAAGTCCACCGCTTCGCACTTGCTCAGCGCATCTTTCAAAGCTTGCCGCAGTTTCTCATCCGCAGCCTCCTGCATCTCGATACTCAGTCCCCTATAAGCGCCACCATAGCCGAGGGGAAGAGCTACCAAAACTCCTGTTCTTTGACGAAGCGATTTCCAGGCATTCCCATCGAAACTCCTAATTTTATTCACTGCATTTCGCTTTTCTTCGCTTACCTTGGCGTAAAGGGGACCCTGCCTGCCTAGAGTAGACAGCAAGACTCTTCCTGCTTCTTCTTCAGCCGGATTTTCCGCGGGAATAAATTGCCTCCAACGCTCCAGCCACTCATCGGGCCATTGTGCGTCCGCCAGCTCCGCCACATGGTTCGCCGCCTCGACAATTGCCTCGGCAAGTTCAACGGACGGGACATCCATGTAGCCGGCAACAGCCCCCCGCAACTTTATCGAGGTGCCATCAACCGCTCCGGCAGCCCACACCCGAATCTTCTCTGCCGAGGCTTTGCACAGATCCAACAATATGCGGTCGTGATGGGAATCAGAAAGAAGGTCCATTTCACGCAAATTGTCCATAGCATCTTTCCAATGCTCCAGGTCAGCCAGCCAGTTTTTCACTTCGGGATTTTCCCACTCTTGCTCAAACCTGTTTTTGAGGTAGGCACTCCCATCCTCAATTACCTGACCCATTTCAGTTCTTCCCCAGGGAGACACCTTAAGCTCGCCTTTTTCGAATAGCTGTAAGTACACGTCGAGATCAACCAGCCATTGTCTCCATGCATTCTCATCAGGCCACGGATTCTCCCGCGTAAGCCGTGCACGCCATGCTCTCTCAGTATTCTGGTATATTTCCCGAAAACGGGTTACTTCCTCTGAACCGGCATCGTGGTAAAAGACGGCACATATACTCTCCAGGCGCTGGATCCACTTATTGTCTACTCCGGGAACAGTTCTACTATTCAAGGCGGCCTCAACGATACCGAGCGAATTCAACTCGACTTGCTTACACCTGCTTTGAAACTCTCTCAAACGATCTTCTGCAACCGGCTCACTCAGGTCATCTAAGACTTTGCCCAGTTCTTTCACATACAGCGCCTCGATCTTCCCTCGCAGAACATCAGGCTGGCCGCTTGCCGTGACTAAGGAACAAATCCTGTCAACAGGTACTTCGAGAGGATCAGCCGCGACATCCGTACGAAGTTGCTCCATCCCGGCATCCGTCGTTTTCTTCGCAAGGCCATCAACAGCAGACAGCAGACGAACATTCCGAGACTCGAGCGCTTCGGTTCGCAAAACCTTAAGTTGTTCGCTCCAATGATTCAGATCAATGGACGATAATTGTCCGCTCCCAACGCCGTTAATTGCTTTTATTAGAATCGCGGCCTCTTCAAGCGGTTCATCTTCATCGCCCGAGACCCCGAAATTTTGCCGCGCCAGCTCCAATTTTCCCCCGTCCAGCAACAATTCCGCCGTCATCCATTCACCGAGCCGCTGCGCCCCGGCTTCGACAAAATGGTCAACGGAACGACGGTACATTCGGAAGCGACGTTTCTGGTCTTCAGAAGGCGCCACCGCCGCGAGCCTGTCTCCGAGCCGCGCCAACGACAGATAAGATTCAGCGGACGAAATGTCACCTACAATGACATTGAGTTCCCGTTGGTAAAAGAAGGGAGGCAATAATGCAT